>NZ_BAAACH010000008.1:0-182349 GCF_039521405.1 Clostridium sartagoforme | reverse complement strand
TGCGAGCTCCTTTTAACTATATAGTAATTTATTTATTTTTAAAATACGCTATTTTCTGAACCGCTTACAGGTATTATAATTTCTTTTTAAATATGAAAAAAGTTATTTTCCTAATTTTAAAAGAAATATAAATATATTTATTTCACTATTTAATATGTGTATTTGAATTTTAATAAAAAATTAAGCAATAGCATAATAAGTGCTTTTGCTTAATTTTTTATTATATATCCATTTCTTTTAAGGATTTTTATTGCTTTGTCAAAGTTTACTTCCTTAGTAAATATATAATCTGTATTATAAGTTGATACCGCGAATATTCCAATTTTATTTTCTGCTAATAATGTAGATATTTTTGACAAAATTCCTATAAGAGAAAAATCTAATATACCTTGTATCCTAAATCCCCTCCATCCATTATCACATTGAATCACATTTGCTGGTATCAATTTTGTGCTACATACTATTGATAACTCTTCGTCTGTCTTACTAATAAAGCAAAACTCATTTGAATAATCTATTTGTGATAAATCTTCGACTTTACATATTGAAAAATCTTGATCTATTATTTTTATTTCCATAACATTACATTCCCTTTCTAGTTATTTTATATTTTAAACCATTAAACCTTAGTGTGATGTAGAAGTAATATACATTCGTTGAAGATTTCCACCATCTCCATTTACTATCGTTAGAAAATCCCAGCCACATTCTTCATAAAATTTTGTATGATCTGTTACTAAATATAGCTTTTTAATACCTATATTCCCTAAGTCTCTTTTGACAAAATTTAAAATATACTTTGCTATTCCTTGATTTCGATATTTTTCTTCAACAAACAAAGCACATAAATTAGGTTTTAGATCTTTTCTGTCATGAAAATCATTTTCTATAACTCCTGCTCCTGCGATAATTTCTTCTTTATCATCTAAAACAATATACCATTGTGGTACTCCCATTTTTAAATCAATACATTCTTGGATACTTTCTTTGTACGCGTCAACTGAAATACACCATTTTTCTGAGAACCAACAAGCTGCCTTTTCCAAATATTCAGGATAATCACATAATTTCTTCAATGTTGTATGTACCATTTTTAATATCTCCTCTAAAACTTCTTATTTGTCTTTTTAATATAGAAATAGTATTTAATTTTTCACTTTTCAAATAACTTGGTAAAATTTATATTTTTTGTTACACTAAAATATTTTATTATATATTAATGGTATTGTGTCACTTTCTACCATTATAAATATTCCTAACCCTATAAATACTATTGGTATAACTATATGCTTATATTTTTCAATATTTTTTTTAATAAAGTTATATTCTGATAAAGTTTTAGCAATATAGCACCATATTGCTATAAGAAAAATAAATGTTATTATTGTTATAAAAATTTCTATTGAATTCATATTTGAAAAAAGTGGTATATATATTCCAATATTATCTCCCCCATTTGCTAAAGTCACACTAGCTACTTTAAAAACACTCGGATTGATAACTTTTTTTATAACTATTGCTATACTATTATTATAGTTTTCTGTTATTTTATTTAAATCTGTATCTTGCTTTTCTTTCTGATTTTCACTTTCATTCTTTTTAATTTCTTTTTTATATTTAAAATATTCATTTACACCTAAATATATAGGGAATAATCCAAGCAACCCTACATATTTAGGTGGAACTATAGATATCCCTAAAGCTCCTATAATACTTATTATAAGTAAAACACATATACCTAAATACTGTCCCAAAATTATATGATATACTTTTATACTTTTATTTATTTTCGAGAAAAATAGCATAAGTATAAATATATCATCGACATTAGTACATACAAATGAAATTAATGCTGTTATTATTGTTCCACTCATGTTATCCCCCTATAATGTAGTTATATTTTCTTTTCTTAATATTATAGCATATCTTATAGCAATTCTAGTTCTTGCTTTATGTATATTCTTTTACCTTAAGTACTATTTAGACAGTAACAATGAATTCAAAATGGAATTTTTAATATATGGAGTTTTAATAATTATTTCTGTATAATCATTATCTTTTTCATTGCATTATAGCGAGATTTTAAAATTTTAAATTATATTAATAAAATAAGGCTTTTTCAGAACTAGGTAATTCTCTTGGTGTCATACTAATTAGAATACTTAAAGATAGTTTGAAGTTTTATTTAATCAAAAGGAAATCTAAGTGCTAAAGCTGCTAAACTAAAGTTTATTGGATCTTCAGTTGCATAAGCATTATTTCCAAAAAATAAGCCTGGATGATTCTCTAATCTATTCAATATAAATAATATATAGTAATTCAATGGAGTAATATTTATTGTATTAGTATATATTGAAAGAATAGCATTTGTATTAGATACAACAATTACTAATGATGGTGTATAATCAACATTTACTTCTGGATTATTTTCAAGTGTGCTATTAATAAAGTCATTTGCCGCCATATCATTATGTATTGTATTTTTTTTAGAGTGACTAATATTTCCAAGCTGTACTTCATTTATATATAAACCTACCAAAAATGTAGTTAAGCTAATTTGTAAATTTGTTTGTACATTTGAAGTGCCAAGTTGAGAATTATTACTTGAATCGCTGGTATTGGATGTTGTTCTTATAAAATAAAAAACTCTATTATCATTTGTGAAAATTAATTGTCCATCTTTAATTATTGGATTAGTATTACCTAAAAAAGCGCTACAAGGGGGTACTTTTCCACCTGCAAATGGATTACAATTATTTTTACTCATTTCTATCACCACAACTTCACAATAATTTATTTATCAGAAGGTCAAGACTTAACCATATAATACATAATATGCTATAAAGGATATAATATCACTGTGAATTTATTACTTAATATACTTGAAACTATGAAGAAATAATTAATAACTTTAGATAAGCCTATAAAACCTTATAATAACTACAAAGTTCTATAGGCCTTCTTTTATTTTAATTGTCTATATATATATTTAAATAATAAGTAATATTAACTTTTACCTAAATACTCTTCTAATGTTAAATCTTTTTCTTTTATTTTAAGTGAATGCTCAGTACCAACATAACGTATGTGCCATGGTTCATAATTATAGCCCGTAATATTTTCTTTTCCCTTTAAGTATCTAAGAATGAATCCGTATTTATGAATATTTTTATGGAGCCACATACATTCTTTAGTATTCTCAAAATTTTCGTCCATCTTTGTATAGTTAACTGCCAAAACATCAACTACAAGACCAGTTTGATGCTCACTATATCCTGGCTTGGCTACATACTTATCAGCATACTCTTTTCCATTGTTATAAACTTCATTATTATAAACATCCTCCTGATATTCATATGATCTATATCCTGAAACTGCTAATAAATTTATTCCGTCTTTCTTAGCATCTTCAAACATTCTTTCCAAATTTTCATTTGCTTCTCTTCTTAATAAAATTTCTTTATTAGACTTTACTTCTATCTCTACTAAATCTTCAGGTTCATATCCTTTCTCTAATCCAAAATCTTTATTAACCAATATAATACTTTTTGTATTATTAATATTATTTACAGATTTACTTTCAAAGTTAGTTTCCTCTTTCGATATATTTATTTGCTTATTATTTATATTCTGTATTTTTATAAACTTTTCGATTATAATCGTAGATAAAATAAAAGTTATCCCTAATAATATGATTCTTCTTATTCTTCTTTTTTTAAATTTAGCCATACTAATCACTTCCCTTCGTACTTTAATATAACAAGGGAATTTTTCTTTATAATATATTACTTGTATCAAAGTTGTAAAATATTATTTATATAGTTTTAATATAGATGAAATTTACTTTTCAAATCTATAGCCTACTTTATATACAGTCTTTATATTATCTTTCAAATTTAACTTATCTCTTAATCTTTGAATATGTATATCTACAGTTCTAGTTCCTCCATAATAATTATATCCCCATACTTTGTCTAATATTCGATCTCTAGATAATGCAATATTGCAATTATTTAGAAATAGTATTATTAATTCAAATTCTTTTAAAGTTATATCTACTTGATTACCATCTAAGGTTATGAGTCTTTTATCTATATCTATTTCAATATTCTTAAACTTAATAATATCACAACTTTTGTCATTATTATCATTTTTATTATACCGTCTTAACACAGCTTCAATTCTTGCCAAAAGTTCTATACTTTCAAAAGGCTTAACTAGATAATCATCTGCACCTAATCTTAATCCTTTTACTCTATCCATTACTGAATCTTTAGCTGTAATAAAAATCACGGGAATATCCTTGGTCTTTATAATACTAATTAATTCAAACCCATCTATTTTAGGAAGCATAACATCAAGGAGAACTAAATCAATTTCATTAGAATCAAATTTTTCTTTTCCATCTTCTCCATCTTCTGCTGTTATAACATTATATCCATAAATCTCTAAGTTTATTGATATTAAATCTCTAATGGCAATATCGTCTTCAACTACCAGTATTTTTATATTTTTCTTCATATCATCAAACTGCCTCTCTATAAAAACTAATTATATTATTATTTTCATAATCTACAAGAAATGAATAACCCTTTGTTGATTCACTGACTTCAAATAATTCTAAATAAATTAATCCCCTATGATTATAGCTTATATTAATATTTTCTTCTTTAATTGTTATGTGTAATTCGTCAGTTAATGGTTTGATGATTTCCTTAAATTTATCTAGATTAATATCACTTATCTTATAATCCATAGTTAGATAATCTTTTTCACTTAATTTATTATCTATATTATAAGATCTTCCTACACTTAATATCTCACCTGTTTCTACTAATATTTCACAATAATATTTTTGATTAATCTCTGACTCACTCTTATTAGCAAGGTTTACCATCCATACCATTTTTTTATCTTTCTTATATATTTGAATGTCCTCATAAATTTTCTCTCTATCTAATGTTATCGAAAAGCCATTTTTTAATACTTCTAATGCTTTATTTATTGCTTCTTCCCTAGAAACATAATTATTAGGTAAACTATTATTACTATATTCAGGAATTATTTTGTCTGAATATATAACATTTTCATTATAAGAAGTGAATAATGATTTAATAAGTAATAGTAACATACAAATTAATATAAATAATATGCCTAATCTAATTCTCTTTCCCACTTAATTCACTCCTTTAAATATTAATGTTATTGCTGTTCCGTTATTTTCTTCACTATAAATTTCAAAATTTATATCATTTCTTATACAGATTTCATTACATATAGCTAGCCCTAGCCCCATATTATTTTTTTCCACGCCTCTTGATTTATCTACCATATAAAATGGTTCTTTAATTTTTTTTAAATTTTCTTTTGATATTCCTATCCCTTCATCTATTATTTGCAATTGGTATTTGTCATCCTCTATGTTTTTACCATATATTCTAATTTTCTTTCCCTTTTTAGATGCCTTTATTGAATTATCTATTAAATTACTTAATAAAACTTCAATAAGTTGTTTATCTCCAAATATATAATTATCCTCTACTTGTATATTTACTTCTATCTCCTTATTATCTACTTTGTATCTTAAATCATTTATAGACTTTATTATAGTTTCTTTAATTAGAAATCTATTTTTTTCAGCATCATTATTTTTAATTAGTATTAATTTTGTAAGGGTTGAACTTAATTTTTCTAATCTTTTGGATTGAGAATTTATATACTGTAACGATTTAAATTTGATTTCATCACTAATATTATCTTTTTGAAGTAATTCTGAATATCCAATTATGGATGTTACTGGAGTCTTTATTTCATGTGTTAGATTATCTATAAATCTTTGCTTTTCGTTACTATTTTCTTTAAGTTCATCAATTTTCTCTTCTATTACTTGAATCATAGAATTAAAGTTTTCAGCTAAAATTCCAAACTCATCATCAGCATCATATTTTGCTCTTTTATAATATTCACCACTTTTTATGCTATTTGAAACTTCTATCAAGTATTTAATTGGATTAGTTATTAATTTTGAAATTATGTACATTCCAATGGCTAGTAATATTGTGATTATACTTGTTAACATTAAAAACAACTTATAATTAGATAATCTATCATCATTAATAAATGTAATATCTTTAGTTAAGACTATTTTATATTCTAAATTATTTATTCTAATCCTTGAACTTATGAATAATAATTTTCTACTATTCACATCTCTAATAATAAATAATTCTTCATCTAAATTGGCAGCTACTACTTCTTGCCTTTCTTCTTTAATTTTTACTTCTGAAATATTAATAATTTTCTGGTTATCTTCACTAAATACTTCTATGTTCTTTATACTATTTCCACTATATACGAACTCCCTAAGTAAACCTTCAAGTTTATCTATGCTTTCTAAATTATCAGTACTAACAATATCCATATTGGGGTATATAGAATTTTTAACTGCCTCGTACTCATTTAAACCTGTTGTTATTACAACATTTAAATTTCTATTATATATAGTTTCAATTATTATTATTCCAGCTCCATTAAACAATAAAATAAATAGTAATATAGAATATATAAATATTTTTTCCCAAATTTTCATCTGCTAATATAACCTCCTTTTATTGTCTAATGATTTATAGTATTTATCAATATTTTTATATATAAATTTTAGTTTAATTATCTTTAATTAGCAAATATAATCCTTAATTTAATTATGTAACCTATTGAGTGTTATTGTGCTTATGAATTTTTCTTTATGTTAATTTCCTTATTTACTAATAATATAAAATAAATGTTTATAAATTAAATAATACTTGTTTCAAAGTTGTATATTCTTATTACTTACTTAAAAATCTTCTATGGTTATAAATGATTTAATATAACTATATGAAAGCCTACCCACTTAGTATAAACTTAAGCAGATAGGCTTTCATATAGTTTCTCCATCTTACATTTTGAGGATATTTTTATATACTAAGCATAGGTTATCCTAGTATTTAAATTGATATTTTATAATTATTCTCCTCTAAGTAACTTATAGTACCTAGGTAAATCATTTTCACTGCATTTATCACACTTTTTTGCATAACAATATGTTTTAGCTCTTCCCAATTTCTCATGCATTTTATCCCATATATCTTTTATATCCTCCTTTAGAACATTTCCAAATGCTTCTGGAACAAAGTCACAAGGCAAAAAATTTCCTTCATTATCTATATAAGAATGTTGTACCCCTGCTCCACATCCAAATTGATCTTTTGATTCAACATATGGAAAAACAGATGTCTTAGGATAATTTTTATCTTTATTAAATTCTATATGAAGATCAATAAGTTCATCTTTGTCTTCCTTAGAAAATATTTCATTTGAATTTACTAAAAGGGATCCACATGGTATAGGTTCTAGAATTCTAAGTTCATCTACTTCTAATGTTTTTAAAAACTTACCTAATTTATATATTTCCCCACTCTTTAGCATTTCTTTTGTACATACAGTTTGTGCCATAGTATAAAGTCCAGCTTCCTTAGAGTTTTTTATCGCTGAAATTGAATTTTCATATGCTCCATTATAACCCCTTTTTTTATCATGATTTTCTTTATATATGCTATCTATACTTATTCCTATACCAAAAAGTCCTGCTTTTTTTAGTGTTTTTGCTTTATTAATATTTAATGAATACCCATTTGTAAATAAATAAGAAATACTTCTGTTATCAATACTACTTATTATTTCCTCTAAGTCCAATCTAAGAAGAGGTTCACCACCTGTAAACCCAATTATTCCAACACCTAAATCTTGAAGTGATTTTATAATGTCTTTTATTTCATTGGTTGTCATTTCCTTTGATTTATCTTCCTTATCTTTAATAAATCTTTTTGCACTACAATGCCAGCAATTATACATGCATCTTCCTGTAATAGCTATATAAGTAGAAATTGGAGCCAGCCTTCTTCCTGTAGTATGATTATAAAAGAATTCAGCCTTCTCTCCTGGAACTGCATCTACAATACTTTTATAAGCTATACTATTTAAAGGTGGTAAAAATGAGTTAACTACAAAATTACCATTATGAATAACCAGTCTATCATTTTTTATAACATTCATTCCACATTTTATAATATTTATGGCCTTATAATTTTTGCTTTCTTTAAATCGCATATGTATATAAAAGAAATTTTTTCTTACGTTATTATTTATCATTGCTTTTATAATTGGAATTGCATTACTTATCATTTCTAAAAATCCCCCAAACATATTTATGAGTAATTGTATTAATCTTTTTTTCATTAAATAGTTTAATCATTGAATCTTTAATACTTTCATCTTCCATATCCACCATAGCATCGAATCCAGCTAGAGCTCCTGTTGATGTAATAAATAAAACTAAATCTTTAGTATCCTTAAAAGAAAACTTATGTGATCCACTTGCTATTTCTAATTTCTTAAAGTTTTCTTTTTCAAACCATCTTCTAAAGCTTTTATGACTAATTGGATTTGGAAGTTCTTTCATTATTCTATTTACCTTAGTATAATTTTTCAAAATAAGTTTTGGATATATCTTTCTAACCTCTGGTAATGTATCTTTCAAGTTAACTATTACGGCAAAATACCCATCTTTTTTTAAAACCCTAGAAACTTCCTTTATAATTTCATGCGGGTTTTGATATTTAATTGCCCAGGCACATATAACAATATCAAAGGTATTATCTTTGGAATTCTTAAGGAAAGATATCATATCATTTTCTATAAACTCCGCATTTAAGCTGTAGTTGTTTTTCGCTTGATTTAGCATCCCTTCTGATATATCTACTAAAGTAAATTTTGAGTTCTTGATTCTTGAATTTATAAAGTTACTATTGAAGCCTGTCCCGCAAGCAAGATCAAGAATATTAGGTGATAAGTTAACTTTATCATCACTATACCTTATAATAACTTTATTTAACATTTCTTTATTGTATTTGTGCATTTCTTTTAAGAAAGACTTGTTGTAATTTTCACTTACTCTTGTATAGGAATTTGCTATATCATTTAAATTTGTATACTTTTTACATAAAAATAAGTTTATAATTTTATATAGCCCTTTTAATACATTCATAAAATAACCCCTTTGATTTTTATAGCTGTTTTTTATCTAAGGATTTATACTACCCTTCAAGATCTCTCCTAAATATATATATTCATAGCTAGATATTTCAATTATTTCTCCATTATTAAAATATCTAGAAGCCAACTTTTTCATTTCATTTTTTGATAACATTTTAACCTTCTCAAAGCAACTTCTTTCAAAAAAACATATAAGTTTAGTTACTATATGTGTTCTATCAAATTCATAAATTAAAATTTTGCCATTATTATTAAGTAATCTATTACATTCTTTTAAAGTTTCTTCTTTATCTTTTATATGATGAAATGAATCTCTCATTATAATTAAATCAAATGAATTATCTTTCAAATCTATATTAGTTGAATATCCATTAATTATTTTAACTTTATTATTTTTCACCTTAGCTATATTAGTCATTTTTTTTTCTGGATCAAGAATAGTTACATCCGCACCTAGATTTATTAAAATATCTGAAAGAGTCCCTGTACCTCCACCTATATCTAAAATATCTAAATTATTAACATCCTTAATTACCTTTATTATTTCTTTATTTTTATCTAAATGAAATATCTTCATGAATTTATCATATTGCTTACTGTAATATTTAAATAAATAACTCATTTAATATCCCCTTAAAACCTTTGTTAATTTTTACTAACTATATGATAACATGTAGCTCTTACAAATTTAAAATATATTTCTTAATTTTTTCTAACATATGTATTTTATTATAAATAATAAATATAAAAAATTAGCTAAGATAAATAGAATATGTGAAATAATCATATCTATTTACCTTAGCCTTTATATCTACAATTTAGATCTTTACTTTATCTTATTTAAAAAATTTCTTTTATATTTCTTTAACTTTTTTAAATTATGGCTTTCAATATAAATTCCATTTAATAATAGAACAATACCTAGCCCAACGCAAAAGCCTTCTATAAAGTCTGGAAGTAAATTGAAACGACTTGATACTAACCATATTAAATTTACTAATAATCCCCATTTAAGATATTTATTAAATTTTCTCATAAATTATCAACTCCAATACTATTAATCTATTTATATAAATTATCTTCTATAATTTTGTTTGCTATAAGCCCTATATTAACCTCCCTAATATCCATATAAACTTCAATAATTCTATCTGTTAAGATAACTTCAACATATTCTACTTGCTTTCCATCTTCATCTTTGTAAGTTATTATATCATAAGTTATTATTTCATCTTTAAGTTGCTTTTTAGAAATCATTTTAATTCCCCTCCATAAGTTTTATTCACTACATTTTAGCAAATAACTAAAAATGTGTCTATTACTACTCTTTAACATAATCTCTAAGTCTAAAGCTTCCTGCTGTAAAGAATACTCCTGACATTAATATTATTACTATAATTGGAATTAATATTTTCCCTTCATTAATAATTTGAATTAACCAAGAAAAAGGTGATATTATACTTAAACTACTTATTATCTGTGGAACATTATCAAATTCTTCTATGCCTCCACCAAATATTCCAAGTCCAAAGGATAATAATCCAAAGATTACAACTGCTAAACTTGCTATAGTTTGATTTTTTAACCATCTAGTAGTAAATACAATTAATGATGTAGTAACTAAACTGCATAAAGTTATAACTAATATTCCTTCACCTAAATTATAGTTTTGTATTTTAAATAATTTAATTGCTAAAATTAAAGTTATTGAACTTATTAAACTTTGAAGAATAAATGCTGATAGATATAAGGAGCCTAAAATTACTTTATCAGAATTACCGGTTGATATTGTTCTTCTTAATACCTTCTGTGCCTTAAGCTTAATTATATCATCAATTAATATAGAACCTCCTATCATCATAAAATAGCATATCATAAGAATAGCCATAACATAATCAGTTTTATTTTCTTGAAATTTATCTACTATTATAGTTGTTACCGTATTAGTGCTAAGCCCATCATTTATACCTTCTTTAAGTAAATTATTAACATAATCACTTATAATATTATCTCCAAGAACTGCTCCAATGTCAGCTTCAATACTATAACATTTTACTTTAGGCATTTCACCATTATCTATAAATTCCTCGAAATCTTCGTCTATAACATATATAACGCCTAATTTTTTATCTCTTAAATCATTATAATTATCTTCTACTTCTCCTTTTAGCTCTTTTATATCATACTTTTCAGATAATATATTTATTAAATCTTTCGAATATTTTCCTGGAGATTTATCTAATATTCCTATTTTACCTAAAGATGGATCATCAGATTTCGGACCAACTACTCCAAATAAAACTACCATAGGAAGAAGAAAGGTCATCATTAAAATAACTGGACTTTTTAAATTTCTTCTTAAATTAATTAATATTAATCTTATTAAGCGCATCTTCTTCCCCCCTTAGATAAAGTTATTTTTAACACTGAAATCATAAATAATATTAGTGAAAAGCAAAGTATTAATATTAAATCCTTATTATTTAAACTAAAATTTCCATTTAAATTGTATAAAGTAAAAAGTTTTGAAATATAATGAGTTGGATCTAAAATTCTCAGTTCAGCTCCTGCTCCAGTAAAGGTTTCTACCATACCTAATATAGGAAATGTAAAAACTAATATCCCAACAACTTTACCATATACAGCTCCAAAGAAAGTATAAATACATTTGCTTATTGAAACTACTAAAATAGATGTAGTTAAAATTAATGTAATTAAAGGAAAGATACTGCCTTTAAAGCTTATTCCTATAATTCTAAAGAAAAATACATATCCAGAAATGATTATAGTTGAATATACAAGTAAAGCAAAAGAATCATAATAAAAATATTGATTTTTAGTTATAGGTGTTGATTTTATTCTTTTATCAAAATTTATACTTGATTCTGTATAATTAGATTGTATAAGTCCAAGAATAAGCATACTAATTACAAAAGAAATCATTGATGCAGCCATTTTTTCATAGGTAGTTGATGATTTTTTAGAGTTTATATCAATCTTTTCAACTACTGAATTTTCTGTAATTGTCTGCAAATTTTTATTTGATCCACCAGATAAATTAATATAAAGACCTTCATGATATTTATCTAAAATAGTTTTTAATGTATTTGTAGAGTTATTAAATCCTTCTCCTAACTTATTTATATTTATTTTTCCACCTTTTAAAGATACTACATTACTCTCATATCCCTTTGGTATCAAAATTTCTATATTTGCTTTTTTATCAGTTATTAAAACAAGTTCTTTCATATCATCACTTTCTAAAAATGCTATTAAATCTTTAGACATATTACTATTATCCATATCATTTATTTGTACCTTTAAAGTTTTCAATTTTAATGGACTTTCCGTAATTGCTTTCTGAAAAAATCCCATGAAAGATGCTAATAAAACTGGAAATAGTATAAAATATAAGATTGTTAGAACCCCATTAGATATCATTCCTTTTAAAGTCGTCTTCGTATAATATATTAATTTCACTTATCTCACCTCTAATCTCTTAGCATTTTTCCTGTTAAGGCTAAGAATACATCTTCAAGCCTTACATCTTCATAACTTATCTTTTTTATATTAATTCCATATTCCTCTATAATACTCAATACATTATGAAGTTTAAAGTTTGAATCTATAGTTAAAAATAAATTACTTTCTTGCTCTTTAACCTTTATTACTCCAACTAATTTTTCTATTTTCAAAATAATTTCTCCTGTAATATCACTTCCTTCTATTATTACCTTGTTATTAGGAAAAACAGAAGTCTTAATTTCTTCCTTAGTTCCATAAGCCACTTCCTTACCTAAATCTATAATAAAAACCCTTTTGCATAACTCCTCTACCTCCTCCATATAGTGAGAAGTATATATAACAGTTGTTCCCCATTCTGTACAGATATTTTTTGTAAAAGTAAATATATGATTTCTTGATTGTGGGTCAACTCCAACAGTAGGTTCATCCATTATTAATACTTTAGGATGATGCATAATGGCTGCTGCAATATTAAGTCTTCTTTTCATTCCACCTGAAAATTTTTTTACTTTTTCTTTTTTCTTATCATAAAGTCCAGTAACTTCTAAAGCTTCTTTTATTCTTTCTTTAAGCTCTTTTCCCTTTAAGCCATATAATGCACCAAAAAACTCTAAGTTATCATAAGCATTTAGCTCTTCTATTAATGAAATATCTTGCGGCACATAACCTATGCATTCTTTAGCTTTTATTGGATTCTTCAAAATATCATAACCACAAATTCTAACAGTTCCGCTGTCTGGGGTTAATAGGCTAGTCATTATATTTATTAGTGTTGATTTCCCAGCTCCGTTAGGTCCTATAAATCCAAATATTTCTCCTTTCTTAACTTCATAACTTACATTATCTAAAACTAATTTATCATTAAATCTTTTTGTAACATTTTTTACTTCTATTATATTCATATAAATGCCCCCTAATCTTTTCTTAATTATATAATAAGATAAAGCTAGGGGGCTTGCCATCACTATAAGTCACTATCAAAATGACTTAAGTCACTATTCTATTTTTAAATGCAAAAATTGCAATTTGTGTTCTATCTCTAAGATTTAATTTAGATAATATGTTTGTAATATTATTTTTTATAGTTCCTTCAGATAAATAAAGCTTTTCTGAAATTTCTTTATTTGTTAATCCTTCAGCGATGTACTTGATAATTTGAATTTCTTTATCTGAAAAATCATACTTTCCTATTTCCTTATTATTTAAACTATAATTACTATTAATAAGAATTTCATTTGCAACTTCAGGATGAACAACCATGTTTCCCATGTAAGCTGTTTTTATACCTTCATAAATAACTTCATGAGAACTATCCTTTAATAAATATCCAAATGCTCCATACTTCAATGCATCTTGAATATATTCTTTGTCCTTAAAAGTAGTTAATATTATAACTTTAATCTTAGTAAATTGCTCCTTAATAAGTCTAGTTCCCATAACGCCATCACAATCTTTCATCCTTATATCCATAAGAACTACATCAATTTCTTTACTTTTACATATTTCTAAAGCTTTATATCCATTTTCAGCAGTGCCAATAACATCTATATCATCAAAAGTTGAAAGCATAATTTTCAAGCCTTCTCTAATTAATTTTTCATCATCTACAATTAATATTTTTATTTTCATAATTTCAGCTCTCACTTTCTTTTGGAATTACAAGTTTTATAAAGAATCCCGCTCCAACTTCTGAATTCATATCAATTGTTCCACCTATTTCTTCAACTCTTTCTCTTATATTTTTAAGCCCAAAGCCACTTTCTTTTATAATATCAGTTCCTACTCCATTGTCTTTAAAAGATATTACAACCTCATTTTCTATAAAGTTTATAATTACTTTAACTTTGGATGATTTTCCATGTCTTAAAGCATTAGATAATACTTCTTGGGTTATTCTATATAAGTGGCTGCTTTGCTTTGTAGAAAGCGTCCAATTTCCCTTTGATAAAGTAATATTTACCTCTACTCCTGACATTTTCTCAAAATTCTTGCACAAATCTTGGATTCTAATTATTCCTCTATAATTATCATAATCATCAGACTTAAGTTCACTTACTGCCTTTTTAACATCTTGAAAACTTTCATTTATAAATTCTCTTAAGTTTCTTGCCATATTCCTTAACATACTTCCTTCTTTATTAGCTATACTTTCCATTGCAGATAGTTGAATCATAGCTGTTGATAAAGAATGTCCAACACTATCATGTATTTCTCTAGATATTCTATTTCTCTCCTTAAGTACTGTTAGCTCTTCTATTGAAGTGAGATATTCTTCCAACTGGCTATTTACTTCAATTAATTTTTCTTCAGACATTTTAAGTTTGTCATATAATTTTTGTGCTTCATTTTTTGTGCTATATAATCTTGATATGTAATTCAAAAGAATTATAAAAATAAACATAATAACTAAATTAACAAAACCTTCTTCAATACTTTTATTGCTTCTGATAGATAATGCTATCAAAGATATTAAAACTATAAATATATACTTTATTTTCTTATATTTTAATGTAAATGCATCTATTATTAATCCTATTAAGTAAAATAAAATATTTCCTCCAAAGTTTAAACAGGCTATTGGTGATATTATTATTTCAATAATCATTGAGATAATAATTAATTTATCATTACTAAAATGAAATATTCTAAGATTATTGTTAAGTATAAATAATAAAACAAATATTATACTTAAAATGCCTGTGTTTCCTTCCTCAATGAAAATTTGAGCTATCAGAATAATAAAAGATATATATCGTATTAATAAAAGTTCTTTACTTTTTTCCATGTTCTTCTCCAAGCTTTTTTATTTATAAAATATCCTTCTTTTTATATACTAAATAAATTCCAACACAAACTAATATTAAAGCTACAAATATCTTTATATCAAATATGTTTTCTTTAAGTACTATAGCTGAAAGTATAGTTCCAAAGATAGGAATTAGAAAATTAAAAATAGAAATTACTCCGACTTTATTGTATTTTAAAAGTTGTGACCATAATGCAAATGCTACTGATGATAATAACGACATATACATTAATAATGAAGTAGATTTAGCATTAAAGTTTGAAAGATTTCCTCCTAATAAATGTCCTATTAATATTAAAGCTAGTCCTCCTACTGCTAATTGATATCCAGTTACAGTATATGCATCTTTATTTTGGCTTATCTTCTTACTATATATTGCTGAAACTGAAGTCATAAAGGCTGCAAGCATTATAAATCCTTCACCTCTAAGAGAAAATCCTCCTTCTAAGACAGAAGATTTTCCAATATTTATTATTACAACTCCAGTAAATCCTACTATACAACCTAAAATCTTACTTAAATTTAACTTATCATTTTTATATATGAAATGTGCCAATATAATACTAAAAAAAGTACCTGTTCCATTTATAATTGAACCTCTTACTCCAGTTGTGTATGTCATTCCTAAATAAAAAAATATATATTGAAAAGTTGTTTGTACGAATCCTAATATAGTAATTTCTTTTACATCTTTAATGGATAAATTAAAGATACTTTGCTTTATTGATAATTTTATTATTAATACAAAAATTCCTGCCAAGGAAAATCTATATCCAGCAAAAATAAGCTTTGAACCAATATCACTACTTGCTATATTAAATATTTCATATCCTACTTTTATAGCAGGAAAAGCACTCCCCCATAAAAATGTACAAATTCCTGAAATTATAATTATATTTATCCTATTAGTATAAAATTTCGATTTATCCAAGTATATTCATCCCTTCTAGAAACTATTTATAAAGTTCATAGAATTTATTATACACTGGTTTATAATAAAAAGGGACTATAATTGTTATTATTACTTGCTCTTCATTAATCCATAGTTTAGCTTCAGTAGCTAACTATAAAAATATAGTTAGCTACCTTATACCAAACTTTAAATATTAATTTTTTATAGTATTATAATTGTTTCCATAAAGTAGGAACTGTTCCTGGTATCCAAGCTATATTTGATGTGTGAGTAAATATACATTCATAAGTTTTGCTTTGATAAGTCACCTTATCTCCTATTTTATAACTAACTCCTGGTTGCCATTCTTGTATTGATGGCACTTCAACTTCTTTAACTTCTACAACACAATTTGCTGAAGTTACAGCTACCCCAGCTGTATCCTTAACTGTTACTGAATAATTATAGGTTCCATAACTCTTATTAATAAAATCTCTTTTAACTACTTGGTTAGATGTTAATCCTGATGTTAATGTACCTGTTGCTATGGATTTACCATCTTCAAATAATTCATATGATATTGCAGTATTATAAGCAGGTACATCAATAGTTAATGAATAGTTTTTATTAGAAACTGTTGAAGCTTTAATTGATGGCGCTTTTAGTGATGGTCTTTCTGGGACTATTGGTGATAATGAATCAAAAAATGGTCTATAGCTTTTAACGAATTCCTTATTATTTACATTATCCCAATTTATTGACCAAGCCATTATTCCTCTTAAATTTGGATACTTTTCTCCAATCATTTTATAAGAACCACCATAGGATTGTCCTTTTATTAAATAATTTAAAGCTTTAAGCATTTCTGTTGGTGGAATATATCCTGAATTTGGATTTAGTGTTCCTTTTTGTGATGCTGGAACACCAATTACTACTTGCTCTTGCTTTAATGGAGCAAAGAAGCTGTTTTTTGATGCTCTTGTCTGAAAACCTTGTAGTAGCATTTCTACCATAGCAACTTGGAAATCAGCTGTTCCTTGATTATAGGTAACTCCATCAAGAGCCATATTACCTCCGCAGTTATAATGTTGAACTTGAAGATAATCAAGTTCATTTCTTACTGCATCTATAAGCGGAAGATATGCTCCCCAATTAGTTGCATAACCAGTGTTTCCGCCCTGAACGTATGATAATTCTGGAGCCATACTTATAATAAAATCATCTCCATATTTTGCAACTAAAGCTTTAATAATTTTAATAAAATTGACTATTTGAGGTGTAATAGGATTCTTAAGGTCTGTATCTCCTGGTTGAAGTATCATTCCGCTTCCACCTTCAAGATCAATATCTATTCCATCAAATCCATACTTATCTATTAAACCTGTAAGTGATGTCATAAACTTTTCTCTTGCGGCATCTGTTGGAATTTGAATTGTACCTTCTGCACCACCTAAAGATAAGACTACCTTCTTACCTTTACTTTGTACATAATCGATATCAGCTATAAACTCCTTTTCATTATAAACTGGATGTAACTCTACAACTGCTCTATCGCTATAAGTTTCTCCAAATGAAACATTTATTACGTCCCATGCTGGATCTACATCTCTTATTTTAACAATTCCAGCTCCATTATCAAAATTATGCCAATAACCAACAAGTAATCTTCCATTACCAGCTATGTTGGTGTCAGCTTTAAATTTTGAACTTGGCGTAATAGTCATTATTATTAGTGTAACAATAAACAGTGATAAGAATTTTTTGAAATCTTTATACATATTATCCCTTCCCTTATACCAACTAAAAAATTATTTATCTTCCGTCTATCACAATCTTAACTTTTATCTTTAAGATATAATCTTTAAGATTTTATATAACATCACCTCCACAAATAAAATAACTAACGCCCTTACTTATATTTTACAATATTTTGATATTATGTAAACATTTTATGCAATATATTTTTAATCTTTATTATAAAACTAATAAACTAGCTTACTTAAATTTCAGCTAGTTTATGTTATTTATTCTTTGATATATAATTACGCTACTATTGTTTTTGCACTTTTAATTGCTTGATCTGCACTCCAGAAAATCATATTACTGCCTAATTTTTCTTCAAATCCTGATTTATCAATAATATCTTTAACAGACTGCTGCAGACCACATAACATAATTCTACAGCCTCTACTTTCTATTTCTTCAATAACTTCTGATAATGCTTGCAGTGCTGATGTATCGATTAGCGGAACTCCCCTCATTGATAATATTATAACTTTAGCATCTCTTATTGATAAAATTTCCTTTTTAAATTTTTCTGTTGTTGCAAAAAATAATGGGCCGGTAAAATACATAACTTTAATACTTGATAAATTATTACTTTTTGATACTATATTATCTAACCTTTTTTCATCTACTTCACTTACTGATATATCCATATTTGCAATCTTTACTATAAATAATAAACTAGAAAATATTACTCCTATTAATATTGCTTGAGTTAAATCTAGTGCTACTGTTGCAAACATAGTTATTAAAAATTTTAATATTGCACCTTTAAACTTTTTAGAGAATATGTATTTTATATTTTCCCATTCGTTCATTCTCCAAGCCGTTACCATAAGAATTCCTGCAAGTGCTGATAATGGAATACTAGACATCACTGGTGCTAATAAAAACATTGACAACATTAAAAATACAGAATGAAACATACTCACTAACCTAGTTTGCGCACCTGACTTTATAGCTACACTTGTTCTTGCAATAGCTGCAGTTGCAGGTACTCCTCCAAAGAAAGGTATTATAAAATTACCAACTCCCTGTGCAATTAATTCTCTATTTGCATCAAAAGTATCTCCTTTCATCTTCTTTCCAACTTCACCACATAATAAACTTTCAATCATTGCTAATGCTGCAATACTTATAGCTGGTACTAACACGCTTTTTACAATTTCAAAGTTTATTGAAGTAATATGAAGCCTGTCATCTAAAAGTAACTTTTGAGGTATATCACCAATTATATCTACTGGTAATTTAAATATCATATTTATTACCAAGATTATTATTAATGCAATTAAAGATGATGGAATTATATTATTAAATTTTTTAGGCCATATCATCATAATAATAACAACCAACAACCCAATTGAGATAGCATACCAATTTGGGTGTAATGGGGTACTAAGAAAATTCAATACTTTTATTGCTGCTGATTCAGATGATTTAGTTGAAACTCCGAAAAAGTTATCTAATTGCCCTATTGCTATTATTAATGCAATACCTGATGTAAAGCCAGTTATTACTGGTGTTGGTATATATGAAACAATCTTACCTAATTTAAATATACCTGCTAATATAAGAATAATGCCTGCAAGCGCACCTGCTATCCATACACCTTCTAGTCCATATTTTTGAAATAATGCAACTAAAATTGCACTCATAGCTCCTGTTGGTCCTGATATTTGAAAAGATCCTCCAGATAGTGCCCCTATTACTACCCCAGATAATATAGCTGTTATTAATCCTGCTGCTGCTGTTGCTCCAGAACTAACCCCAAAAGCTAATGCTAGTGGTAATGCAACTGCTGTAACAGTTATTCCTGCCATTATATCTTGTTTGAAATTTAACAAACCATATCCCTTGAATTCATTTTTAATGTCTTTAATATAACTTTTAAACATTATATTCATCCCCTTCTTCATACTTTGTTCATATGTTGTCCATAGGTATTTTACCTCTACTTATAAAATAATACAAGTTATGTTAAATAAAGATATACTTTATTGATTCACAAATTCCAATCTTAGCAATTAAATTCAAAGGATTATATAATAATTTGAGATGAAATTATGGAAACTTAAAAGTTAAATTAAGGGAAGTCAATGGACTTCCCTTAAAGATTATATATTAAATTTTTGTACCATTTCATTTAACTTTTGAGCAAGTTCTGCTTGGCTTTGAGCTGTCTTTGCGATTTGTTCAACTGCTTTTGTAGTTTCTCTCATGCTTTCTCTTATATCTTCTGCTTTTTCACTAGACTCTTGAGAGGATTCAGCCATACTTTGCACAGCCTCACTAACTTGTCCAACTGTAGCTGTTATTTCTTCAGACATTGCAGCAATTTCATCTGACATTTGGCTTACAAATTCTGAATCATCATAATATTTAGCTCCTGTTTCTCCATACGCATCTAATTGCATATTTACATTGCTATTAATAAATTCCAATATTTCACTTCCTGCTTCAATACTATTTTTAAATGCATATTGTACTTTTAAAATAGTTTCTTGAATATTTCCTACTGCATTAGATGACTGCTCTGCAAGCTTTCTTACTTCATCTGCAACAACAGCAAATCCCTTACCTTGTTCCCCTGCTCTAGCTGCTTCAATTGCTGCATTTAATGCAAGTAAATTAGTTTGATCTGCTATATTTCCAATAGTATCTGCCATAACCTTTATACTTTCTACAACCATTACTGCTTCAATTGCTTTTTCCATTTTCTCTTTCTTTTCGTTATATATTTCTCTAGTTTCTTCAATAGCTTTGTTACTATTATCTTTAACTGCTAAAGCTCTTTCCTTTGCAGCATTTGATATGTTACTTCCATCCATAGACTTACCAGATAATACATTTATACTTGAATCTACTTCTTCGATAGAGGCACTTATCTCTTCTGTAACAGCACCTGATTCTTGAATAGCAGATGTAATTGATTCTATAGCTTCATCTATAATTACAATTTTAGAAAATAACTCTTCTACTGTTGCTGAAAGTTCTTCTGAGGATGCTCCTATGTTTTGAGATTCGTCAACTATTAAAGATACTAATACTTTTACATTTTCTTGTGCTTCATTTAAAGCTTCTGCTGTTTGTCCAAATTCATCTTTACTTTTTATATAAATTGGATCACTAAAATCATATCCAGATAATCTTACTGCAAAATCTTTGATTTTAATTAATGGGTTTGTTAATTGTTTGCTAGTTATTAAGGATAACATAACGGCTATAATCAATGCCCCTATAACTATAAATATATTAATTATCATTCCTACTTGAAAATCCTTTTTTAATATGTATTCTCTTTCTAATATAACCTCATCTATATTATCTATGTAGTTTCCAGTACCTATAATCCAATTGTATGGAGTATATAATTTACTGTATCCCCTTTTAAGTGATGCCTCTGTTTCTCCACTCTTAGGAAACCAATAATCTGTGTACCCACCACCTTCTTTTTTGCCATTTTCAATAATTTCTTTTATTATATATTTTCCTGTACTATCTTTAGTGTCTAATCTATTTGTTCCCTCAGTCTCTGAACCCAAAAGAACAATATTAGTTCCATCAATATTATCAGCCCAAAAATATCCTTCTTTTCCGAATTTCAATTTTCTTAATAAATCCGCACTTTGTTTTTTAGCTTCATCAATAGTAATTTCTCCATTTTTCGCTTTCTCATTAATTGCATCTATCATAGATATCGCAATTTCTACTTGCTCTTTAATTCTTTCATCATAATCATTATTCAAATTCTCCTTTTGAATTTTCAAAAGCTTATCATCCGTTTGTATATTTCTAAAAGTTATTGTAACACTTACAATTATAGCTGTTACAAGTGAAATAAAAACAGTAAGCATAATTAATTTATATCTAACTTTTTTCATAAAAATCCTCCTTAGCACATTATTTTAATATACTTATATTCTAAGGGAAGACTCAAAAATTATCTACATATTTAAATAAATTATTAAAAAATAAATTTAATTGTTAAATAATGAATATTGTTCCATCCATCCAGTTATATGCTGGCTTAATGCTTTTTATATCCTGTACTAATTTAAATAATGCTACATCTTTTTCTTTACATTCTAACATTATATCTATATCTTTATTAAAACCCTTTAAAGTTTCTATAAAAGTTATGAAATCTTTAGCATCTATAAAATCTGAATGTCTTTTATCAACTTTATCTATTAAATTTCTATCTTTTGGTGAAGAAAAATGCATTTTAGGCGGTAAACTTTCATTTTTCCAAGTATTAAGTATATCATCTAGAATATCTTTGATATCTTCTCCATAATTATTACAATTGTGGTGATGAATATCTAAAACCATTGGAATATTTAATGTTTTACACAAGTTCAAAGTTTCCTTTGCTGTATATGTTCTATCATCATTTTCTATAATTAATTTTTCTTTTAACTCTTTAGGAAACTCATTGAAATGTTTAATGAATCTTTCTATTGCATCTTCTTTGCCTCCTGTTGCTCCCCCTACATGAATTACCATTTTACCATCTTTATAATTCATATCTTCAAACCATTCTACTTGTCTCATTAAATTTTTTAGAGTATTTTCCACTACTTTTGGATTATTACTGTTTATAACATTAAACTCATCTGGATGAGTATCAACTCTCATATTAGAATTTTTAATAAGCCTACCTATATATTCAAAATCCTTTTTAAATATTTCTCTATGTCCCCAGTATCCAACTTCAGGATGAGTAACTAGTGGTATTAAAGCTGAAGTTATTCTATAAAAATGTATATTATTTTCTATATTATATCTTAATAACTCTTGTAAAGCATTTAAATTTGAACTAGTAACACTTTTTAGTTTTTCTAATTTTTTTTCTTCTGATGTAATTTTATTATAATTAGTGAAAGTAACAGTGCTAGAACTTGTTACTCTTTTTCCTAATACATTTGAAATAGCAACATATCCAAGTCTAATTTTCATAGATTTTCTCCTAATCTTTTAAAAGTATTTAAGATTATATTTTCTTATAAAAAAGTAAAAGAATGAAATTATAAAAAACTATACTCATAAGAAACTTCTCACAATTTCCTAAAGAGTACACATACCTTTTATACTAACATTCTCAAAATTTTAAACTTTTATACTTTTCTATACCAAAAAACATTATCCATAAAATTATTACCATAATATAAATCATATAAAACTTTATCTGTATATTCTCTTTCAACTAATCTAGTACCTACGACTCTTCTCACAAATGGATTGCTAGTATTTAATCCATCAATTTTCACCCTAAAAAGATTATCTTGATAAATAAATGTCTTTAAAATTGGCTCAGCTTCAAAAGTTAATTCTAATATTTTAATATATGTGTCTTGGCCTAATGAAGTTTTTCGTAGGAATTCTTCTAGAGCCGGTTTATTATTAATTCTATTAACAGCATCTGAAATTATATTAATTGTTACGATATCCTCAAAACAATATCTATATATACTTGTCATCGCTCCTCCAAAAATACTTATATATAAATATTATATTCATTATTTATATATAAAGGTGCTAAAGAGCTTATATAATAATATTCTAAAATACAATTGCTATTTTTATGTTATTATATTAAAATTTATAGTTGAAATAAATTCACACTATCCCACTAGTACATATTTGGGATTAAGAGGTATTAAATTGAGTGAACTTATTTTCATTTATTAACATTAGTTTAAATTACTACTTATCTTTTTCATAATATTTTCTCATAAATAAGTTAGCACTTTCGCAATCAAAAACTTCTTGATAATTTTGTTTACTTACTAATGAAAGCATATTTTCATATTCTGGATGAGTTTTATCATTAATTATTTTTAAAAATTCTGTATATACTTCTATTCCTCCAATATCTTCTGGAGGACAATTTCCTTCTGCTTCTATACATTTAGGATAATCATATATATAATCTTCAATTACTTCTTCTAAGGTTATATTGTGTTTCCAATAATCTCCAAAGTCATATATATATTCAATTTTATTTTCTTTATTTAAATAATCATCTATATAAACCTCTTTACTAAGCAAGAGTTTAATCTTTAACATATCTTTTATAAAACCGTAAGGATCATTTCTATTATTTAATTTCAATTTAGAATAAAATTCATATTCAGAAATAGTTTTTTTATCAGAAGTTATTCTTAAATTTTCTTCTTTAATATTAAAATCATATAAATAAATATTTTGCCATCCCATTGAAAATTGAATTATATAATGTAGCATTTCAAAAGTAATTCCTGATGGAACTATAACTTTTCTATATATTAATGGAATACTATCTATAAGTTCTATCTTTGTCTTATATGCTTTCATAGATGGCCTCCTTACGCTTATAATATATCTTTATTTTAGCCATTTAGCAATTTTTTATATTTCCAATTTCAGTTTGTTTTACTTTCCTTTAAGAATTGGAAATTAATTTATTTTAAGGTATAGTCTTCATTAAAAGTTTTTTTGTTTCATCATCACAAAAAGCGGCATTTATACTATTTATATAAATTTCTTTATATTCATCTATATTAACATTAAATGTTTCTATTAGTTTTTCTGTTTCTTCAGTCAAATTTACATTAGATACAGTTCTGTTATCAGTACTTAAGCTAACCTTTATATCATCTTTATGATATTTATATATAGGATGCTCTACATAGGTTTTTACTGCTTTTGTGTCAATATTGCTTTTAGGGCACATTTCTAAAGTTACTCCCATTTCTTTAACTAGATTATAAGCATCTTTGTCATTATATATATAAACGCCATGACCTATTCTTTCAGCTCCTAAAAAATTTATTGCATCTCTTACATTTTTCCCAAAGCCAGTTTCTCCAGCATGTACTGTGATTCTAAACCCTAACTCCTTAGCAAATTTCATCGAATCTATATATTCATAAACAAAATCTTCTTTTTCTGATGCTGCTAAATCTATTGCAACAACCCCTCTGCCAAGATATTTTTTCCCAGCTTTTATTGAATCGTATATATGAGATATTTCTAAGCTTCTCATACAAGAAATTATTACATTACCTTTTATCTCATAATCTTTTTCAGCTTCTTTTATTCCATTTATAACACTTTCTATTATTTCTTCTAAAGCTAGTCCTTTTTTTGTATGCAGTACCGGGGCAAATCTCACCTCAATATATTTCACATTTTCTTTTGCTGCATCTTCTAATAATTCATAAGCTGCCCTTTTTAAGTTTTCCTTTGTTTGCAGGACTTCATTTGGTAAATCGAATTTTTTTAAGTATTCATCTAATGAATTACATTTCTCTGAAACAACCAGTAGATTTTTAACATAGTCATACTCATAACTGTCTAATTTTATATTTTCTCTTTTCGCAAGCTCTATAACCGTCTCAACTCTTAAACTTCCATCTAAATGACAATGAAGTTCTATTTTAGGTAAGTTACTAATATCCATGAAATTAAATCCTCCTCTAAATTTTTATAAAAAAAATTCTTGACTACGAAGAAATCACAAATAAAATGATTTCCTCGTAATCAAGAATTATTGGTTCTTGGTAGAAACCCCTAATCCATATTATTAGGGTTATACGAAGCTATTTAATATATCTCTATTTAAATTAATATTAATTTTAGCACATATATTAAAATAGTCAATATACATTTTTGACTTTCTTATTCTATATTTCCCTTATATAGAGTCCTTTCTGAAATGTCTATTTTAAAGTTCTTTTCGTATATTTCTATTAAGTTTTCTTCTCTTTCATTAACAAGTGAAAATACTTCTCCAGACTTGCCTGCCCTTCCTACTCTTCCAGCTCTATGTAAATAATCATTAGGATCTTCTGGAATATCAAAATTAATAACATAATTAACTTCTTTTATGTCTAGTCCTCTTGCCGCTATATCTGAAGCTATTAAAACTTGGATTTTTCCTTTTCTGAAATTTTCTAAAGCTCTTTTTCTATCTTCCATTTTGCCACTGCCGCCTATTGCATCTACTTTCACATTGTTAAAAGACAAATATTCTATAGTGGTATTAGTTGTATAGCTGTCATTATTAAATACTAAGACTTTTTCACCTTTAATTGAGTTTAAAAGTTTTCTTAATGTCTCAATTTTTTTCCTATAATCAGTTTTTATATAGCTGTGTTTTATATTTTCATTAACTTTATTATTTTTAACTGATATAACTTTTATATCTTTAGCTAAATCTTTAGCAATTTCTAAAGTTTTATTATTTAATGTGGCTGAAAACATCATAAGTTGAGTTTGATTTTGTGTAGATTTTATTATATTTTTTATAACTGGAAGATTATTTTTATCTAAAAGCTTATCAACTTCATCAATAACAATAGTTTTTATAGTATGAGCTGTTACTTTCTTTTTACCCATCAATTCGAATATTCTTCCTGCTGATCCAACAATAATATGAGGTTTTGCCTTTAAATTATCTATTTGCCTTTTAATATTTGCACTTCCTATTAAAGGTGTAGATGTGATTTCTAAGTTGGCTGATTTTTTTACCTCATTTATTGTATTATTTATTTGAATAGCTAACTCATGAGTTGGAGCTAATATTATACATTGTATTTCTTTTTTACTTGTATCGATATTTTCTATTATAGGTAGAAGATAAGCTAGAGTTTTTCCTGTACCTGTTTCAGACTGACCAATTAAATTTTCTTTATTAATAGCCGGTAGAATAATTTCCTTTTGTATTTCAGTAGGTTCTTTTATTCCCATAGTATTTAATCCACTAATTATTTTTTCATTTATTTTAAGACTTTCAAAATTAATTTCCATAACTATACCTCTTTCATTAAATTACCTCTTATTCATTTGCATATTAACTTTATCAATACTTTTATAAATTGTCAAAGTATATTATAAGTTGGAAATTAATTGGACCCCAGGGGTAAAATTTTTATTATTAATTTTTGACTCTTATTATTATATTAATAGAATTAATTTATAAAATACATATTAAGCACTAACTACATCCACAATAATAACAACTTATATAAATTACAAAATGCAATATATAGTTGACATTAAGAAATGTTTAAGTTACACTTATGCTATAAGGAGGTAAAATATGAAAAATAAAAGAATGAAGATTGCTCGTTTAGAATGCGATATGAAACAAGAGGATTTAGCCAAAATTGTTGGAGTAACAAGACAAACTATTGGATTAATCGAATCAGGCACCTATAATCCAACACTTAATCTCTGCATTGCAATATGCAAAGCACTTGGTAAAACATTAAATGATTTATTTTGGGAGGATGTTCAATGAGAAATCAAAAAATTCAAGACGAAAGAATTTTAATGCAAAAAAGGAAAATAGGAAGTGATGCATTTCAAATAACTTTTTATGGATTGCTTTTATCAGTTTTAGTTCAACAATATATGTTTAATGCACCGTTTTCACAATATGCAGTAGAGATAATTTTATTTATTGCCATTTCTATATATATTATTATTCGTAATATAATGGTTGGGAATGATCTGTTTGAATCTTCAAAACACAGCCAAAAAATTGTTGTGATAAATAGTCTTGTTAGTGGGCTTGTAATTGCAATTATAAATACTACCCTTAATTATATAAAACTAGGAGATTTATTTAAAACAAATAGTCTAAATACTATATTAATTTCAGCCATGACCTTTTTGTGCGCAACTATTATTAGCTTTATAGGCTTTGAAATTCTTTATCTAATAAATAAAAGAAAGCAAAAACAAATTCAGTCTATATTAGATAGTGATGAGTAAGATATATCTTTTCATAACAGCTACTATTTTAATAAAGTAAATTACAAATTTATATTTTATTATAAAAAAGCAATCCATTCATTAACTTTATTGGATTGCTTTTTTATTGATACTTATATGTGTTTTTATATTTACATTTATTCTTTGCAAATCTAAATTTATATATAATTTAAAATAATCATTAGAAAGTGAAAGTATCTGGATCTGCCCCAGTTCTTAAGTTCTTATTCATTCCATCAATTAATTTTATGTCTTCATTAGTTAGTTCAAAATCAAATACATCTGCATTTTCCTTTATTCTTGCTTCATGTACTGATTTAGGGAATACTACTATTCCCTTTTGCAATAACCATCTAATAATAACTTGGGCTACTGATTTATTGTACTTCCTTCCTATTTCCTTTAATTCTTCATCATCAAGACAAGCCCCTGAACCAAGTGGTGACCAAGATTCAAATACAATACCTTTTTCTCTGCACATTTCTAAAATATCATAATCTTGCATTTGAGGATTAAATTCCATTTGATTTACTGCTGGAACAATTTCTGTATTATCTAATAAATCTTGAAGATGATGAGTTTTAAAATTTGATACTCCAATAGCTTTAGCCCTACCACTTTTATAAATTTCTTCCATTATTTTATATGATGGAATGTATTCATTTTTAACTGGCCAATGTATTAAATATAAATCTACATAGTCCAAGCCAAGTTTCTTTAAGCTTAATTCAAAAGCTTCCATTACTTTATGATCTCTCATATCTTGATTCCATAGTTTTGTTGTTATAAACAGTTCTTCTCTTGGAATTTTACTTTCTCTTATTGCTTCACCTACAGCTTCTTCATTTTTATATATAGCCGCAGTATCAATATGTCTATATCCTGCTTTTAATGCAGCAAGAACAGCTTCCTTAGTTTCAGGTCCACTTTGCCAAACCCCTAATCCAAATTGATAAATTTCAGTACCCGTATTCATTTTTATCTTACTGTCTATTTTCATAGCATAACCTCCTACATTATTGTAAAAATTTTCTTTACCATAATTATAAACCTTAGAGTTTACTCTAAGTCAAATTTTATTTTAAAATAATTTCACTTTATAATATTAGTTTAACTTATATACTTTATTTTATTTATTATTATTTAGTAATATATTTCATTTCTGAAATTGTATGTCCTTATTATAGCTACTATAAAATCTTTCTTTACCTTTTATTTTTTATCTTCTATAATTAGGCTAAAGATTACAGTTTACTTTAAATCAATAAATTATAATTTTATGGGGGATTCCATTTATGAAATATACAATAAAACAAGTTTCTGAAAAAATAAAACTATCTGAACATACTTTAAGATATTATGATAGAGAAGGATTGATGCCTTTATTGAAGAGAAGTTCCACTGGCATACGACTATATACTGAAAATGATGTTAACTGGCTTGAATTAATTTGTTGTCTAAAAAATAGTGGAATGTCTTTATCTGAAATTAAAGAATTTATGAATCTTTGTCTTCAAGGTGAAAAAACTTGTGAAGAAAGAAAGGATATATTAGAACATCATAAGAAAGATATATTAAATCAAATTGAATATTTAAAACAAAGCTTAAATACCATTAATTATAAAATAGATCATTATAAAGAAATTGGAATTTTCCATATAGATTCACCCCTGGGGTCCAAATAACTTCCAATTTAATATTTTAATCCTAGAGGTGAGATTTTGTTTACTGTTAAGTAACCATTCTTCAATTTTATTTTAATTTATCCATAAGAAATTTAAACCTTGGGTTATCTCGAAGAAAATCTAATTCTTTATCTACTTTTAAAGAGTCTTTTATCATTTTTTCCATTTCTTCTATTCCATCTTCTTCTTTAAACCTCATATGTTGATAAAGTTTAGAATTTCTGGCGCATGTTAATGAATCAATTCCCTTTATTATTTCTTCTAAAGTTTCTATACTTTTATTCTTATCTTTCAATACTAAATAAATTGGCAATTTAGATGATGCCCCTATATATTTGCCTAAGTCAAAGTTATTTGCTACCTTATCTACTAATTCAGAATACTTTAATGCTTTTTCATAATTTTTTTCTTCACATAAAAGTGATATTAATTGCATCAAGATATTTATTACATTATTTATATACTGATATAACATTTTTTCATATATTTCATATGCTTCTTCATACTCACCTCGCTTAATAAACAAAGTGGCCTGTGTAGTTCTTTTATCAAAACCACTTGGAGGAATTTTATCTAATAATTTTTGTGCTTTTTCATACTCTCCTTTATTCATATACTCCTGTGATAGAGAGATTATTGCCATATTAGCCAATTCTTTGTTATTACTAAAAGTAACTATTTCAAACCAAGCTGTTATTTGCTTCTGATATTTTTCTTGTTCTGATACTGTTTCTACGCCCATAGCTAAATAAGCATTCATTATTTGAGCCACATATAAAATTAACTTATAACAATTAGGATACTCTTTAACCTTATTGCTAACTTTATTAAAAGTTTTTATATAACCCAAAGAGCTAATTTCACCTGAAATATCTTTAATAAATTGATTGATTTCTATATCAGTAAGATCATCTTTAAAAGAAAGTAAAGTATCAATATTTATATTTAGTATTCTTGCTAACGGAGCTAATAAAGTAATATCTGGATATGATATTCCATTTTCCCACTTGTTCACAGCTGGAGCAGTAACTCCTAGATGATTAGCAATCTGCTCCTGAGTTAAATTTTGTTCTTTCCTATATTTACGTATTACTTCATTAATTTTCATTTGAACATCTCCTCAATAAATTTAAAAGGCCTTTCCTATTTATACAATAGCAAAAGCCTTTTAAACTAACAAGTGAATTTATATCATGTTTTATTAAATAAAATTAACTGCTGGTTATATTATTTAATTTCTATTCTATTAATGTTAGAAACTTCTTTATTTACCTTAGTTAACATTACTTTAATTACTCCATTGTTAAAATATGCTTCTATTTTTCATCATTAAAGAAGCTGTACTAAACTTAACTTTAATACAGCTTCTTTCTAAATTTATGTTATTATGTGGCTTATACTTACTTTACAGTTTCTTTAGCTGTTGGAAGTATTACTTCTACTTCTGAATGTGGACGTGGAATAACATGAACTGAAACTAATTCTCCAACACGTTGTGCTGCAGCAGCACCAGCATCAGTAGCAGCTTTTACAGCTCCAACATCACCTCTAACCATAACAGTTACAAGTCCTCCTCCAACATATTCTTTACCTATTAAATATACGTTTGCAGCCTTAACCATAGCATCTGCAGCCTCTATTGAACCAACTAATCCCTTTGTTTCGATCATTCCTAAAGCATCATATTTCATTTTTAAATCCTCCTAAATTCTTTCTTTTTATTTAATATTTTTTTATTTTTTATATTATAATTTTTGAATTATAATCTACTTGTAAGTTTATTTTATAATTTTTATCTTTGATTTTGAGTTAATATTCATAGCGTTTGCTTCTTCAGTATCAATATGACATTCAAGTATAGATGTATCATTTGCTCTAATGGCTACATTACTATAGATACCACCTCTTAAATCATCAAATTTTATAGACACTATTTGACCATCAGAAACACCAAATTTAATAGCATCTTCTGGAGTCATGTGTATATGCCTTTGTGCAACTATTAATCCTTCTTCAATTTGTATAGAACCTTTAGGTCCAATTATAGTAATCCCAGGTGTTCTACATAAATCACCTGATAATCTTGTGTGCGGAATAACTCCAAGCTTAAAACAATCTCCAGTTAATATCTCAACTTGGCTTTTACTTCTTGTAGGTCCAAGAATTCTAACTTTCTCTATAGCTCCCTTAGGTCCACAAATAGTAACTGTTTCTTTACATGCATATTGACCAGGTTGTGATAAATCTTTTAATTTAGTTAGTTGATAATTGTCACCAAATAAAATGTTTAAATCTTTATGTGAAAGATGTACATGCCTATTAGAAACACCCACTGGAATTTCAGATGAATCACTTTTCACCTCTGTATTAACTTTTACAGCTTCCAATAACAGCTTCAATATAGCTTCACATCTATCTTCCATTTAGAGTTCCCCCTTCATGGCTTTTACTATTTGATTAACTAATTTCATAAGCTCATCATTATTAGTGACTGTACTATTTTCAGTACTAGTACTCTTTGACGAAGCTACATATTCAGCAGGACTTAATGTTCTGCATTGATTTTGTGTAGAATGACAGTTATCAGCAGTTTTTATACGATTAAAAGTTGGATCTGAAGAAGCTAATGTTGCACAATCTTTTAATCCATAAGCAACTCTCTTTATATTAACTAAATGCATTGGAGTAACATTTTCAGATACTGAGCTTCCTCCCCAAGTACCACATCCAAGTGTAAATGATGGCATTAGCCCAGTACTTCCGCCAGTTCCCCCTTGACTTCCTCCTGTATTAACTAAAATACGAGCAGCTGGCTTTCTAGCAAATTTCATTACTAAATCTCTATCTTCTGTATGGATACTCATGGTATGTCCAATTCCATTTTGAAGTAATTTAATACTCAATTCACATGCTTCATGCCAGTCTTTTACTGTATAGAATCCAAGTACTGTTGTAAGTTTTTCAAAAGATAATGGGTATCCTTCACCTACTCCATCTTGCTTTCCAATAAGTACCTTAGTACCGGCTGGTATAGATATCCCAGCCGCATTTGCTATGACTTGAGGTGATCTACCAACAAACTTAGCATTCATGTTGTGGCCATTTTTAAATAGTAAATTACAAACTTTATTAGTTTCATCTGTTGTCATGAAGTATCCACCCTGTTTTGTGAATTCTTCAACAACTCTATCATAATTACATTCTTCACATATAATTGATTGTTCTGATGCACAAATAGTACCATTGTCAAATGTCTTACTTGCAATTATATTTCTAACTGCTTGTTCTACATTTGCTGTTCTTTCTATATATGCTGGAGAATTACCTGCTCCAACTCCAAGTGCTGGCTTACCAGAACTGTAAGCAGCTTTTACCATGCCAGGTCCACCAGTAGCTATAATAATTGCAACTTCTTTGCTTTTCATTAATTCATTAGTTGCACCAATAGTTGGTGTAGTAATACATCCTATAATATTATTAGGAGCCCCTGCTTCAATAGCTGCATCATTCATTAGTTTAGCTGCCTTAATTGTACATTCTGCCGCAGATGGATGTGGAGAAAATACTACAGCATTTCTAGATTTAATTGCAATCATAGATTTAAAAATTGTAGTTGATGTTGGATTTGTAGATGGTATTATTCCCATTACTAATCCAACTGGTTCTGCAATTTCAATCAGCTTATTGATTTCATCCTCTTTAATTACACCAATAGTCTTCATATCTTTTATTGCGTCATACAAAATTGTAGATGCCATATGATTTTTATAAGTCTTATCTTCAACTTTACCAAATCCAGTTTCTTCTACTGCCATTTGCGCTAAACATACTGAGTTTTCTTCAGCAACTTTAACCATATTACATAAAATTCTATCAATTTGCTCTTCAGTATAATCAGCAATTTTTTCTGAAGCAACTTTTCCTAATCTTGCAAGGTTTCTTGCTTCTTGTATAGAGCGTAAATCTCTATCAAAAGTTTCCATTTTGTCATTCCTCCTATTACAGTATTTATATATTGAAGTTATTTGTAATATTCAATTATTTTAGTTATTAATAACTTCTTACTTGCTTTGGAGATTGCTTTTCCTGTAATCTCTAAATCTTCATATTGACGAGCTAAACTTCTAAGTTCTGATAACTTAATCTTATTTAACACCTCAATAGCCTTTTCTATTCCATCCTTAGTTATTAGATCATCTAAGTCATTTTTTTGTAAAATATCTATATCTATTGGTAAAGAAACATTTGTTTCTTCATTTGAACTTTCCTTAGCTTCAGTACTTGTATTAGTATCATTATTGGTAATAAGATTCATATTATTTTCATCATGGACATTTACCTCACTATTATTAATACCATGAGTAATATCTAATTTTTCTATGGTAGTTGGTATATTTTTGATTCCAATAATACTATATAATTCTTCATGTGGACGTGGTATTACATGTTCTGAAACTAGTAATGAAGCATCTAGTTTCTTTACTGCTGCTACACCAGCTTCAACAGCCGCCTTTACTGCTGCTACATCTCCAGTTACCGCTACTGAAACAAGGCCACCCCCAACATAAGTCTTCTCAAAAATACTAACATCTGCTGCTTTTAACATTGTATCTGCACTTTCTATTGCTGCTAATAGTCCCTTTGTTTCTATTAATCCAAGTGCTTTCATAGATTAATCCTCCTAAAAGTTATGCTATAAAAGATCCGCCCAGTTTGCAGGATAAGTAGTATAGAATACTCTTGCTTTATCTGGTGAACTCCAAACTACCTTAGAACCTGATGGAACAAATAGTACATCTCCAGGGTATGCAGTATAAGTTTTTCCATTAATTTCAATTGTCAATGTTCCTTCAATTACGTAATCAATTTCTTCATAAGTTAATTCCCAATCAAACCGTGAATTTTCAATTGTTAAAAATCCAGCACTCATCTTAGATTCGTCCTTATTTACTAATTCTTGATAATAGGCCTTTGCATTTGGATTTCCTGTATCAAATACATCCATTTTAACTGTATTGCCTCTAATAACCTTTAATCCATCTTTATCGTTTTCAGAAACATATGGTGTGCTTGGCTTATTCAAACAATTAAGCATTTCTTGTAATAATCCTTTATCCATCATTGTCTTAAAGAAAGTCAACAACATTTCGCTATCCATTCCATTTGTACATAAATTTTGTACTTCAGATTGTTTTACTTCACATCTATTAACTTCTGTTGAAAATTCTATTCCACTAGCTTTTGCCAAATCCTTAGCTGATGGTGTAATAATTACATCATTATCAACATAAAATTTTGTTTCACCTTGTTTTATTAAAGCTTCAACATCTTTTGCAACAATTAACCTCTTCATTTACTCACATCCTTTCATTATAAAATTAATTTTATACAATGTCTTTACTGATTTTTAGAGTAAAGACTGTAGTAATCTTTCAGATGGAGATGGTATAATCTCTGCATTAACTAGTAATCCCTTTTCTTCCATAATTAATTTTCCAGCTTCAATGCCAGCTTCAACTGCAGCTACATCACCAGTAAATGTGAAAAATGATTTACCTCCTAATCCAGTTCCTAATCTAAGCTCTATTGGATCTAAATTAGCTGCCTTTAAAACAGCATCTGCTGATATAACCATGTTAGCTATTGAAAAAGATTCTAGTATTCCTAGTGCCTGGATTTTATCAGGCATTGTTGCTCCTGTTATTGCAGGGAAAACCAATGGGCTCACATTTGGAATAATCATCGAATCGATCCAAAACTCTCCTGCCATTTTCTCTCCCACACTTACCGATTCATTTACAGCTGCAACATCACCATTAACTATTGCAATGTATTTTCCTGGGCAAACAGAGCTAGCTGTAACTATTTCAACTTCTGAAGTCTTAAGCATTTGATCTGTTGCATAAATTCCACGTGCAATACTTGTAAACTCAACCATTCCTATTGCATTAGCCACATTAACCCCTCCTTATAGTTATAAAATTATTTTCAATTTCTGTAACAATTCCTGAAATACTCGCATGTATTGTAGCTCCTAAACTTCCTTCTTTAATATTACCTATTAAATTACCAGCTTTAACATAATCACCTATAACTACATTAGAAATAGCTGGAGCACCAACATGCTGTTGTGTAGCAATACAAACTGTTTCAGGTTCTACTGTAATATTAGTTAAAGGAGCTGGTTTATCAAATTCTCTTAAACCTAGCCTTGCAATAAGTCTCTTACTTGGTATTAATCTATATTCACGAGCTTGTCTTACTTCAAAATTATCTTTTGATGCTTTATACCTAATATTCTTTTCCATAAGCTGTTGCTTGAAATATAAATTTGCTGCTTTAGGATAAAGTCCAGCTGGACAAGAAAATAATTCACATAAATTACACTGGCAGCATAATTGAGCTATTTTTTGTCCTTCTACATCTTCAAGATTATATGCCATAGCCCTCATCATCTTATGAGGCTGAGTTCCATGTCCAAGTAAATAACGTGGGCACATATCTGTACACATTCTACATTGTTCACAAGAAGCTCTATTTACTCTTCGAGCTTGATTCATTTCAACAGACTTTTTACGTATTAATGGATGCTCCTTTTTTAGAATTACAAATCCCTTATTTTTCTTAGTTACATAACCATCTAAACTTTTCATTACAGGTCCCATCATAGGTCCGCCATCAATAACTGCATAATCATTAAAATTATCTATTCCACTAAGCCTTAATACATCAATAATTTTTGTGCCAATAGGAACTTTTAATGTTAATGGATTTGGTACATTTCCTGAAACAGTTATATACTTTTCTGTAACTGATTTTCCTATAGATGCATTATAAATATTTAAAGCTGTTTCACTATTTACAACTACACATCCAACTTGAATAGGAATACCTGCTTCTGGAACAATTCTTCCTGTAAGCTCATAAACTAGCACTTGTTCATCACCTGCTGGATATATATCTGGAAGTTCCTTTACTTCAAGTACATCTCCAATTTGTAGTTTTATAATTCTATCTCTTAATATAGAGATTACTTTTTTATGCTTTCCTTTTATTCCTATAATTCCTTTTTCTGCAGAAACAAGCTCTCTGGCAACTTCAAAACCTTTAATTATTTCATCTGGGAAGATTTCCATTAATTGTTGGTCAACTCTCAGAAGAGGTTCACATTCTGCTCCATTTAGAAGTACATATTCTGCCTTTGCTGCTAATTTAGCATGAGTAGGAAATCCTGCTCCACCTGCTCCAATAACTCCTGCATCCTTTACTTTATCTAAAAGACTCATAGTTATACCTCCTGAATTTATTTAAAATTACAATCTTCATCAATGATTCCTACAACCACCGCATCAACTGGTATATCGTCATTCCCTAACATCCTACGAGCAGAGGATCCGGTGCATATAATTACTCTATCTCCTATACCTGCGCTAATAATATCAACTACTATTAATCTTCTACCTTCATTAATTCCACCTATTTCCTCAGCCAACATAAGTTTAAATCCACTTAAGGCTTCAGCTTTTCTTGTTGCCCACACGTTGCCAATAAGTTTTGCCGTTATCATAATGTTTTTCCTTCTTCCATCTTGATTTTAATTTCTTTAATTGCTGATTCAACAGAGGCTGTATCTCCAAAAATCGCAATTAAAATCATATTTTGTGGACAACTTCCTCTAACATCCTCAACTGTGACTCCAACAGCTTTTTCTGCAATATCTGCCGCACAAATCATTTCTATCATTCTTCCTTGAACAAGGCCAATTGCATCAGCACTATCTAAGTCAGTTTTACAATTTGTTCCCATACGTCGTCTTAGAATGTCTAAAGTACCTTCAGATGGTGATTTTATAATTCTAAACTCCATACCATTCACTCTCCTTATTCAATAATTTCTTTTGTACAACTAAGTGCTATACCAAGTGGTGTTACAAACATTGGATTATGAGGCTTATGAGTGTAAATTCCTGTTTGCTTTTCAATAATTTCTTCTATTCCAGTTAAACAGCAAGTTCCGCCTACTAAAGAAATTTCATTAACATCATACCCATTTATATGTTGATTAATAATAGAAGAAACTTTTTCTACCACAGGCTTTAATACCGGAAGTAATTCTTTATGTCTTCTGTTATCTCTTTTAAACTTATCAGCTTCTGAAAAAGTCATTCCATAGGCACCTGATATAACTAATGAAAAATGAGTTCCACCAGTTGGTTCATCAGCAATATAAACTACTTTTCCATCTTTTAAAATAGAAATCCCTGTTGTTCCACCACCTATATCAACAACCGCTCCATTTTCAATTTTAAGAACTTCATTTGCAGCAGTAGGTTCATCTAACAAATTTGTAAGTTCAAATCCGGCAGCTTGTACTACATTTTTAATTGCTCCTGAATCTAATGCATCTGTTCCAGGTGGAATTGCTGCTGCTGCATAAAGTAGTTCCTTACCTAATTTCTCTTCAATTTCTTCTTTTAGCTCCCTTACAATCCTAACGGCGCCAATATAATCAACAACCATGCCATCACGTACTACATCTGCATATCTATAAGCACCTGCAACTGGTCTATAATTTTCATCTAGTACAGCTACAACTATACATGCAGTTCCTAAATCAACTCCTGTATAGTAAACTTCTGAATTTCCTACAATAGCCTTATCTATAACTTTTTCAAAATCATGAACAAGCTTGTCACAATATTCAAAAGTTAATTTTTCCTCTGACATATTTTCCCTCCAACAATTGAACAAATTATCTGAGATAAGGAGTTAATAATTGAGTTAACACTTTTTATAACATCATGACCTAAATTATCCTCATTATAAAATTCAGAAAGATATAATTCTAATTCATGAACTTTACAGCGAAGTACATGCAATTTTAATATTTCATTACTTTTATTAAGTTGCATATAAAATTCTGTAATTTCAAAGCAGTCATCAATATCATCATAAAAATTAGTTGAATTTATTCCTGTACATTCCTGACAGATAAGTTTTTCTAACTCCGTTTCTCCTGCTATAAAATTTCTAATATTTGTGATTTTTTTACCCAATGAAATAATATTTTGAGATAATATAATATCATCCTTTAAAACATCACGGCTTACTACGAGAAATTCTGCTTCCATAGATTTTAATTTATAATAAAGCCTCTTCTTACATCCAATTTGCAATGTTTTTGATTCTTTTATATCATTAGCTTTTTTATTGTATGAAACTTCATCTGACATTCTTATTCCTCTATCAGATAGATATTGCTTTGCTCCAGGTGTAAGGCGCTCTCCTTGATTCAATTGATAAGTACTAAAAGGTTCTTTTTTATATAAATCTCTTAAATACTCTTCAGTAATAAATTTCATCATTGCCCCCTTTACTTTACCCACTTCCAAATAAATATTTTTTTAAAGAATCAATACCTATTCCTTTAGAAGAGCTAATATGAAAATATGGTTCAGAAATTCCTATAAGCTTAAGTTTCTTTATACAAATCTCTTTATTTTCTTCCATCAAATCACATTTAGTTATTATTCCGATTACTGGACATCTAAAGGATTTTGCAAATCCATGAGGATATACATCTGTACATCTAGATTGATCAATTAAAATTAATACATGAGAGGCATCTTGAGCCGCTGCAATTATATGCTTGTACATCCAAGAATTTTCTATATATGATCCAGGTATATCAATTGTATTTTTGCCATAAATCATATCCTGTGTTCTTTTTAATTCACCATGGTAATCATTTAGTTCATTTACCAATGTAGTTTTTCCACATCTTGATGGACCTATTACCATTACTCGTTTCTTTCTCATGTTCTTGTTATAGGAGCAGTAGTAAATCCAAGTAAATTTTTCAATTTATCATTTACAGCATTAAGTGCTGTTTCAACGCTTTGTACATCACCATTTATAACTACAGATCCTGTAAAACGATCCAAGAATCCAATTTCAACATCTGCAACTTTTGTAGCAATATCTGCTGCAATAATAGCTGTTTCATAAGGTGTTAAAGTCAAAATTCCTATAGCTCCTTTTTCATCGATTCCTAATCGTTCATATATATCAGGCATTGGTGAAGCAATAACATGAGCAATTGTAATTTGTTTTCCTGGTACTGACTCTTGTATAACACGTTGTATATTTCTTTCAAGAAACTCTCCCATAAACCTTACCTTCCATTTTATTATTTATTTGAAATTTTTAATGGCGAATCACTTTAACAGATAAATCATATTTTTTAATCCAACCTTCAATTTTATTTAAATCTTCATTACTTAAGCTTGGATCTCCTTCAATTGGATATTCAATTCCTAATTGCTTGTATTTATTTACCCCCATTTTATGATATGGAAGTAAATCAATTCCCTTAAAATTTTTATAATCCTTAAAAGGTATTAAAAACTTTATGATATCTTCAATATCTTCTTTGCGATCATTTACTCCCTTTAATAAAGGCATTCTAATTTTAACTTTATATTTACGGCGAAGAAGTTCCTTTAGGTTTTCTAATATTTGTTCATTTCTCACTCCAGTTAGCTCAAAGTGTTTATCAGAATTAATATGCTTTATATCAAAGAGAAATAAATCTGTAAACTCAGCAACTTTTAATACTGATTCTAGCTTGGAATATCCACAAGTTTCAATTGCGGTATTTATTCCTTCTTGTTTACATGCCATAAGTAAACTACTTGCGGCTTCTGGTTGCATTAAAACTTCACCACCACCCAAAGTAACTCCTCCACCTGAAGCTTCATAAAAAGCTCTGTCTTCCTCAACAATTTCTACAAGTTCAGAAATTGTTTTTACTTCACCAACTATAGATAATGCTGAGTTCAAACAAGCATCAACGCATTTTCTGCATCCAATACACTCTATATTACGATTTACCTCATGCTTTAAGCTTTCATTAGAAATAGTATGTATTCCAACAGGACAAACAGAAACACAAGCGCCACAATTTACACATGAATTGATTTTAAACATAACTCTATATTTTTTAATCATGCCTTCTGGATTAGCACACCATTTACAACGAAGTGGGCATCCTTGAAAGAATATAAGAGTTCTTACTCCTGGTCCATCGTACATATTGTATTTTTGTACATTGAAAATTGTTGCTTTTCGTTGGATTATTCCTAAGTTCTTATTTTCCATACTATTCAATCTCCAGTCTTTTTTATTATCTTAAGCTTCAAAAATCTATATATTTTAGAAGTGTGTAAGCATTGTTCTACTAATTATTTCATCTTGGACATCTTTACATAGCTCAACAAAGAATGCACTATATCCTGCTACACGAACAATTAAATCACGATATTGTTCTGGATGTTTTTGTGCCTCAATTAGCGTATTATTATCTAAATAGTTAAATTGGACTTCTCCAATCCCAAGAGTGCACGCACTACGTAATAAAGTTATAATTCCATCTTCACCTTCTTTAGTATCAAGAAGTCCAGCTATAAGCTTAAAGTTGTGAACCATACCGATATTCATATTGTCACAAGCCATTTTAGATACAGATTTTATTATTGCTGTAGGCCCTTTATAATCTGATCCTTGTGATGGACTTATTCCATCTGATAATGGCATCCATGCTCTACGCCCATTTGCTGTAGCTCCAGTTAATTGTCCAAATGGAGTATTGTTTGAAATTGATAAAGTTCCATGACTTAATACAGAATATAATGTCTTGTACTTACGATGCTCCATTTCAGTAAAGTTGATTAAATCAGCGGCTATATAATCTGCATAATCATCATCGTTACCGTATTTAGGTGCTTCTAAACAATCTTTTCTAAGCTTTTCATATCCAATAAAATCAGCCTTTAGAGCTTCATTTAATTCTCTTAATGTATATTTCTTTTCTTCAAATACTAATTTCTTAATAGCAGCCATTGAGTCAGTATAAGTAGCAAGTCCACTCCAAACTACACCTGGTCCAAAGTTATACATTGCTCCGCCAGCTTCAACACCTCTACCTTTTTCCATACATCCCTCATACATTATTGACATTAAAGGTTTTGGGGCAAGATCTTTATGCACTCTTTGTGAAATTACAGTAGCAACACTGCTCCATTTAGTTATATATTTTATTTGCTCCTTAACTGCATTTTCAAATTCTTCATAGGTTTTAAAATTATCTATGTTGCCCATATCTGGACAAACTTGTTTTTTATACCAAAGTGGGACTCCATTATTAAGAACAAGTTCAATACATATTGGCCATTGCGTATATGCTGTAGATGTCCATTGATATAATCTACCTGACTTTTGTGGCTCAACACATCCCATTAAACAATAGTCTCTTGCATCTTCAATACTAACCCCTTTTGCTAACATCATTTTTATATGAACGTCATCAAAATGACATGCTGGGAATCCCATTCCTGCACGAACTACATCAACTATCTTCTTAAGATATTTATGAGGAGATTTATTATGAATACGGCATGCTAATGATGGTTGATAAATCTTAATATGACGAACAGCATCCATAAGTAAGTAAGTTAATTCGTTAGTAGCATCACGTCCATCTCTTGTAACTCCACCAACACACATATTTACAAATGGTTGATATCCAGCAAAGAATTTAGAACCTCCTTCACTCGTAATCCACATCATTTCAGACATTTTAATAAGCATACAACCTGCTAATTCAAATGCTTGGAAATCATTCATTCTTCCTGATTCAATATCATCTTTATAGAATTCATACATGTATTGGTCAACACGACCTATAGACATACCTGTTTGATTTTCTTCAACTACTAATAAAGATTCTATTGTCCAAACTGCTTGTATTGCTTCCCAAAATGTATTTGGTCTATGAGCAGGCACTCTTGCATTAATTTCAGATATCTTTTCCAATTCTGCTTTACGCTTAGGGTTTGTTTCCTTAGCTGCTAATTCCTTAGCATATTCTGATAAACGTTTAGCATAAATCATTACACCTTCTGTGGTATCAATAACCGCTTTATAGAAATAAATTTTTTCTATATCCGCAGGGTTTTCATAGTTAAGTTTTTCAAGATTATCTTTTGCATCTTGTTGAATATCTAGCATGCCCTTCTTCATTAGAATCACATCATATCCAGGGTTTGAATCTCCTCCACCATTAATAGCATGATAAGAGCAATCTGAAACAAATGATTCTCCTGAAAGTTCCCAAACACCTGCTTCACGATACTGATCTTCACAATATTCATCAACAGATTTACCTGACCAATATGGGAATAACTCTTCTTTCATAATCTTCTTGTCCTCGTCAGATATATAAAATGGATCTTGAGCACGATTACCTATAGTATCAATTTCATCAACCATCCATCTCCATGCTATATCTGGAGAAAAGGCGCCAGCACGAGGTGCACCACAAGGAGCCCCTACAATTAATTCATTATCTTGAATTACTAATGGTGCTGTTTCACAACAATACTTAAAACATTTAGCTCGTAATAAAATCTTAGGCATACCTGGATTTTCTTTAGCTATTTTGGTAATGGCTCTTGCACGATGTGTTGTTATTGTTGGTACTTGTTTTAAATAATTTTCTTTTAATTTTACTAAACGCTCTGTAATTCCATCAGGAATTTTATCTCCTTCATCACTTGCTACTGTATTTGTAGCTGGTTCTTCTTTTATAATCTCTTTTGATATATTCTCAAACATCTTCATTAAAGAGGCTCTTTCTTCAGAAGACATATGTTGAGTAGCTTCCATAAATTTAGTTGAAAATTCACGAATATCCAAATCCTTACCTCTCATTTCTTATAAATTTTTAAGATTAATACCTTGACTTTTATTTAAGATTTTCTAAAATTCTTTTTAGAACATTTTCAAGAAAATCTATACTGTCCAAATCATAATCCTTATTTTTTTCTGACACCTTAGATAGAGATACATTTTCTACCAATTGCAAATTAGCTATTTCATTAATTTTACGTATTCCATATCCAACCTTTCTGATATAGATTAAATTCATTGGCGAAACATTATCAGATGTCATTCCATGACCAGCTGAACCACTTCCTAGTGTCATTGATGGAAATAAATTAGTAGTTGCACCCATGCTTCCTAAAGCTCCAGGAGTATTTACTAATACTCTTCCTACTGGTTTTTTTAGTGCAAATTGACGGATAACTTCTTCATCTTTTGAATGAATAATCAAAGTATGTCCATGTCTTTCACTTAATAATAATTCAATACATTTTTCACATGCATGCATCCAATCATCTTCAATGTAATATGCTAATACTGGGCAAAGCTTTTCTCTAGAGTATGGATTACTCTTAGAAACATATTTTTGTTTTGAAATAAGAACCTTTATGTCTTTAGCTACACTAAATCCTGCTCTTTTTGCTAATTCTTGTACTGATTTACCAACCACGTCTGAATTAACACTTCCATCATTATTGAAAAAGATTAAGCCAAGCATATTTGATTCTTCTTCAGTCATAAAATATGCTCCACTTTTTTCTAATTCTTTTCTTACTTCAAACTCTATGCAGCTATCCACAACAATTGACTGTTCAGCAGCCGAAACAACTCCATTATCAAAGGTTTTGCTATCTATTATATCTTTAACAGCTTGTTTTATATCTGCTGTACGCTCTATAAATGCTGGGCCGTTGCCAGTTCCTCCATATATCACTGGTTTTCCAGATTTATATGATTCTTTTAGTAAACTTGGTACTCCAGTATTTATTATTAATGAACTATCTTTATGATTCATAAGCTCTAATGTGCCATTATTTGTAACATTATGAAGGTAAGTAAGCGCTCCTTCTGGTAGTCCATAACCTTCTGCTGCACGAATCAAAATATCTAAAGTTCTTGAAATAGTATTTTTAGCCCTTGGATGAGGTGAAAATATAATTGCATTTCCTGATTTTATTGCAATCAAAGCTTTATATATAGTTGTTGAAACTGGACTAGTTGATGGACAAAAAGCAATTATTACTCCCATTGGTACACCTACATCCATAGTCTTATTTTCTTTATCTTCATTGATTATCCCAACACACTTTATATCTTTTAACCTGTGACCTAAATACTTGCAAACAAATTGATTTTTTATACATTTATCTTCCATTTTGCCGTACTCTGTTTCATCACAAGACATGATAGCTAGTTCGCATATATGCTTTTCTATTTCTTCAGTCATCCTTTCAACTATTTCATCAAGTTTTTCTTGAGAAAAAGTTGCTAATTTTTTTTGAGCTTCACGAGCATTTTCAGCAAGAATTCTCGCCTCTTGTATGGAGAGTAAATCGTTATCTATTATGTTCATTTCTTTCTCTCCTTTTCTTAAAAATAATTGTAATATACTCTTTTTTAAACTTAACTTTTTATTTAAGGCATTAAATTAGTAATTTTATATCTTTCAATGATTTTTTCTAAATCTTGATGTGGTCTTGCAATAACAACTGAACTATAAAGATTTCCACCTTCCATACTTTCAACTGCCTTTACTCCAGCCTCAACAGCTGTCTTGCAAGCTCCTACATCTCCACGAACTAATACCGATATATATCCTGATGCAACATTTTCATATCCTATAAGTTCAACATCCGCTGCTTTACACATAGCATCTGCTGCTTCTAAGACAAATACTAAGCCAAAAGTTTCAATTAATCCTAAAGCTTCATATCTTGCCATTTACACACCTTTCCTTCCATTAAAATTAAGAATCTATGTCATGTACTGAAACAATATCTCCAACTTCTCTAATAGGTCTTGGCATAACATTTTTAGCGGTTAACTTTCCAATTGCTGCAGCTGCTTCTGCACCAGCCTCCACTGCTGATCTAACTGCAGCAACATCGCCTTTTACCATAATCGTTACCAAAGTTGATCCAACATTTTCATACGATATCAGTTCAACATTTGCAGCTTTTAGCATTTTATCAGCTGCTTCAAGTGCAGGAACTAATCCTATTGTTTCTACAAGTCCTAAAGCTTCTTCACCATAATATCTCATTTATAATTACCTCCTCTCACATTTAGAAAGTTTTTATTATACTTTGCCTTAATTAAAAAATTTCTAAATTTTTTAATTAACTTTTTAATCTTTAATATACCTGTTTATTGTTGCTGCACCATCTTCATGTGCATGATAATAAACTCTTAATTCACCATTTTTATCCATGTCAAATCTTGTTTCTTCAAGGAGTCCATTTGCTTCGGCTGTCATTAAAGCTGTGATTACATCCTTCTTATTAAGAGCTTTGAATTTACCATACTGACCTTTTAATTCATTAATCACATCATCAGCACAAGCTTCTTCAACATTAGTAAAATACTTTAATATAGCATAATTAAGTGGTTTCATAATTATCTACCTCCTTATCATGATCTTTATTCTTCTTTTTGAATAAATCAAGTGGATTCATAGCAATAACTAGAATACCAAAAATCATAAGAACAGCTGCTATCCAAACTATTGGAGGCAATGCCCATCCATCCATTCCTGCAAATACTCCAAGAACAATCCAACAACAGAAAGGTCCCCAAAACGAATAAGTACCATTACATGCCATTCCAAGAGCAGCACCACACATACTGTTGCCGTTATACCAACACATGTATGAAACAAATGCACAAAGTCCACTTAAAGCAAACCAAATCATAGCAGAACCACTAGTGAATGCTTGAGTAACTAAATTAATTGAAAAACCAACACCATCTCCAAATATCATACCGAAGATAGGAACTAAAATTATTAGATTTGATAAACCTGAAGTTGCTTGACGTATTGTAATTCCAATTTCTGAATCAATCATTGATGTACCATATCCAGCAACACATCCTTCAAATCCCCATCCAAGAGCAGCTATAAAAGCAATACACAATCCAAGAAACATTCCTTCTGGAGCATCTCCCGAAAGGCTAGTACTTCCAATAAGGAAACTTGATGCAACACAGATTACAATACCTGCCATCATTCTTTTGTTCAATTCTTGTTTAAATAATATCCTGCCTAAAATAGCGCCAATAGCTGGGCAAAGTGCCGTAATTGGAATAACTATTGATCCAGCCATTTGAAGTCCAACAACATAAGCAGTACTTGAAATTGGTCCTCCAATCAATGCTGCTAAAATCATTACTCCACCTGGAGTTGTTCTAATACATCTAAAGAAATCACCAATTTTCCCCTTTATAGTTGCATAAGCAATCGCCCATACAGCACTACATGTATCATTTACTGCACTACCAAGGGCTCCTAACAAGTATGTAATTACAAGCACTGATAATCCTGTGTTATTATCACCATACCAATCTGCCCAAACACCTTTCTTCATTCCAAGTGTCATAAATGCTGAATAAAATCCATACATAAGCCCTGAGAATAGTGCAATAGATATACCTTTTTTAAGAAAATTAGATGATAATTTCTTTTTAGCAGCAATTGCAGACGAATTAGCCACTCCTGACATTTCACTCATAAATAAAACTCCCTCCATTTAAACGTTATCACGTTTCGTTTTATATTATCATTAAATAAAGATTTATAATGATCATTTCAAGGGTTCTACAAATATAAAATATACTTATATAACCTGTTTAAATTTATGATTGATATAATTTTATCTATGGTTATTTAATATGTCTTGATTTAAAAATAGCTTTTTATCTTATGTTTTGTAGGTATTTTTTATTCTTGATTAAATTATATTCTGTTCCCCTTAGGGGAAAGTCAATATGAAATTATGCATATTTATATATAAATTTTAAGGCTCATATTTTTCGTATTAGCTTTTCATTTAATTAATTCTAAAACTTGGTAAATTCAAAGGTTTTATCTACTAATATTTGTTATTTTACTACATAAAATTTTATTCATATAATAACTTCAAATATAAAAAAAGCATTTTAAAAGATAAATCTATAACTATTTATCTCTTAAAATGCCTATTTTTAATATTTATACATTCCCCTTAGGGTAACGTTTTCATTTTGTTCACTTTTTATATTTGCTAATTTTAACCATTACTTCTGTTACAAATTTATCTGCATTTTTAGTTGTCCAATAATCAGTAACATATCTTTCATATGAGCTTTCTTCATAAGTGTATTTATTTTTATCCGCCCAATTACTTATTTTTTTATATGTTTCATTTATAGTTTCATGTGATCCTATATGATAACAAGATGCTACCATACATCCACCATATTCAATAGTTTCACATTCTTTACATTTTAATATAGTCTCTTGCATAATTTTCATCTTATTACACTTTCCATTCATCTTGTCTTTAAAAGAAGGAAATTTTATTATTACAGGACCTGTTATAGCATTACTTTTACTTTCTATGTAGTTGGTAAACTCTATATTAATAATAGAATCCATATAATCATACTTAAAATCTTGATCTAAGTATATCATTCTACAACTGTCTATATATTTTATTGATACTTCATTAATTTCATTTTCTATAACCGTCTGTGCTTCCATTATAAGGTCATACCAATCCTTTATAGATTTAAGTTTTAAACCTATTTCACTTTCTTCTGCCTTTAACTCATCTATCTTATTTCTAAAGCTTTTCTCAAAAACTGAATAAGATGTTCCTTCTAGAAATGCTTTCATTTCTTCAAGCTTAAACCCACTTTGTTTATAGTATTTTATCATTGGTACTGATAATAAAGTCTTTTTACTATAATATCTATACCCACTTTCATCAGATACCTTATCAGGAGATAATATCCCCATTTTATCATAATATCTTAGAGCTTTTTTCGATAAATTACATAATTCCTCTACCTTCCCTATCGAATACAAGTCACTTTCTCTCATAAAACAACCTCCCCTATTTTCTCCCCAAAATCTTAGCTGTAATGAAATTCAGTAATATATTATTTGTTTATAGTTTACTTAAATTTATATTTATTTTCAATATCTACCATTAAAAATTAAATAAATAAAAGAGAAAACCACCCAAAAATGAGTGGTTTTTAAATTACTTAATTCCTGTAAATCTATCTAGAATCTTTAATAAATCTTTATTTGTTACTTCTCTAGGATTTGTTGCAGTACAAATATCCTTCATAGCTGCGTTTATTATTTCTTCCTTTACTTCACATAATAAACCTAAATCTGAGCCTTGATCTTTTAGTGTTAAAGGAATCATTAACTTCTTTTGAAGTTCAATAATACACTTAATCAAATTATTAACTCCTATATTCACTGTAGAGGCATGTAAATTCAACACTTTTGCTAATCTTTGATATTTTCTAGCAGCTATATCATACTCACTATTATAGTTGTCTATTTTTAAATTAGCATTATATTCTATAACATGAGGAAGTATTATTGCATTAATTCTTCCATGAGATATATGCAACTTTCCACCTACTGCATGAGCTAAACTATGAGTAATTCCAAGTCCAGCTGAATTAAATGCCATCCCTGCTAAACAAGATGCATTATGAATTTTTTCTCTTGCTAATAAATTATTTCCATTATCAAAAGCTTCTGGCAAAAATTTAAAGGCTAAAGAAATAGCTTTTTCTGCTAATGCATCTGAAAAATCATTTGCATCTTTAGAAACATAAGCTTCTATTGCATGTGTAATTACATCCATACCAGTATCTGCTGTAATAGACTTAGGTACAGATGTTACAAGTGATGGATCAAGTATTGCTACCATAGGAAGAAGTGATTTATCTGACAAAGCATATTTTAACCCTTCGCTTTTATCAGTTATTACTGCATATTGAGTAGCCTCAGAACCTGTCCCACTTGTAGTTGGTATAGCAAAACATTCTTCTATTTCAAAATCAGCTCCTAAAAGCTGCTTTGAATATTCTCTTATTGCCTTAGCTGCATCAATTGAAGAACCACCACCAAGAGCTATTATAGTTCTTGCACCACAATTTTTTAATGTTTGAATTCCTGATGCAATAATTTCAACTGAAGGATCTGGAACTATATCACTAAATATAGTAACATCACAATTAACTAGTTTCTCTTGAATTTTAGAAGCCATACCTGACGATTCTATAAATTTATCACATACAATCATCACTTTTTCATCTTTTATTTTACTTAACCTATTTAAAGAACCTTCTCCAAAATAAATATTGGTGCTAACACTAAATTCTTTCATATAAATTTCTCCCTAATTTAAAGTTTGTGAAATATGAATAATTTAGCTATTCTTTAAAATCAAAACAATAATTAACCTACAAATTAATTATATCAATCAAAATAAATCTTTATTTGTTAATTATACTACAATCATTTTCATATAGCAAATACTTATATAAATTTACTACAAGTCAATATCCCTTTAAAATTATTTTTTTACAACAGCAATCCAAACTTCTTGTTGATTTTCTTGCATATAACATTCAATAACTGGAAGATTATCTAGTTCATACCCTGAGTTTGGAAGCCATTCGCTATAGAATTGTTTATAGACATTTTGTATTACTCCTGGTAATTCTCCATTTGCTTCAAAAACTGCCCATGTTGCTGCTGGATACGTAAATTCCTTCATCCCTTCAATTACTGGAACATATTCGCATTTTGCCGTATCAACGTAATTTGTTACAGCTATAATATACTCCATATCTTCAGATTCTCCCCATTCTCCTCCTTGTGCGATCCCCAAGAATCCTGATGGTCTATAGTTAGGAAAGTTGTCTAAAAGATTTTGCATAGTCCCATCCTTCCAAGCATCTTCCCATAACTTTGGAATTACTTCAAAAGCCTTTTCAGTTTTTAACTTTTGTGATATTCCCATTACTTTAAATTCAGGCCATTGTTCAATTTTATAATTCATATGATTTTCTCCTTTTATTGTAATTTGAAATGAGATTTTAGGACAAGATCTTAACTGTACCGTTTCATTTCTAACCTTTGATGGTAATACCCCATGAAAGTTTTTAAAAGCTCTTGTAAATGCATCTTGAGATTCGTATCCATATTTTAAAGAAATGTCAATTATTCTTTCATTATTATTTAACAACTCAAAGGCTGCCATAGTTAAGCGTCTATTTCTTATATATTCAGATAAGGGCTTATCAGCTATATATGAAAACATTCTTTGAAAATTATAAACAGAACATCCAGCAATTTTTGAAATAACTTCATAAGATATTTCCCCTGTAAGATTTTCTTCTATATAGTTTATTGACTCATTTAATTTATTTATCCAATCCATTTCCTCACCTCTCATTAAATAATATCTTTTTTATAGTAATACTACTCGACTTTTCATGCCGCATTTTGCAGACTATATTATTTGGGAAAGCAAAATAATTAATATATATAATATCATAAATTTGGAAAAACCATCTATTTACTATAGAAGAAATATATGATTCTATAAAAATATCCTTAGCTATTTGTTAGTTGTAGCTAAGGATATTTTATATTAGTTGTAAATCATAATCAGTATAAAACAAAATATGATATCTTATATTTTCTTATTACGTTGCTATTAATTATTTTACTTATTATATAATTTTAAATTATCCCCTTGATTATCAATCCAAAGATTTAAAAGTTCTTTTAAATCATCAAGTGTTTCTTTGTCTGTAGAATTTTCTTTTTTCTTAAGTTTTTCTACAATTATAAACTCAAATACATTTTCTCCATACTTATCCCAATCTTCTTGAAAATTCTTAATTCTTATTTTTCCTAAGTTCAATTTAAACTTTATTGATTCAAATGGTTTATATAAATTTTGGCATATATCTACAAATGAAAATCCATTAATTGTATTGTATACTTGAATTATTCCCATCTCAACTTCTTGCTGCTTATAATTATTTATAAGCTCTTTTCTTTTCACATTTTCCATAGTACTTTCCACCTCAACTCTATAATATTTTTCCCCATACTTATCTCTCTTTAAATAGCCATAATCTACTAAATACCTTCTTATTAATGCATCATCATCATAGATTTTTTTAATTATTTTTTTAACTTCTTCTTCTGTATAAAATCTATTTGGCTCAAACAAATTAGCAAATCTAGGTAATAATGCTTTTCTTTTTTCTTCTTTAACTGGAAAATATCTAATCTTATGATTTACTGACTTAGAGGAATTTTCATCAATTAATTCCATAATAGCTAAAAAAGCTCTTGCCTGCCTTGCTCTTTCCCTTAATGCAAATCTAATATTTCTTACTGTAGATTCTGAACAAGAAAGATTGTTTGCTATTTCTTTATCACTACATTTACTAGATAACATATCAAGTAACTCTTTTTGAATTTCAGTCAAACCAGTATATTTCTTATCTAACAATAGTAATCTTTCTATAGAAGTCCCATGAATTGACATGTGATTATTTATACTAATATTATTTTTACCAATATTCTTTTGACATATTAAGCATATAAATTCACCTTTCTCATTATTCCATATATATCCACGCTTAAAATCTTCTATTGTTGCATTACGCATAAGTTCTTTCATTTTTCCCTCTCATCTATTAATTTTATAGACATAATAACATTTATTTGTGTGTAAGTCAAATATTTAACTCATTAACTCTATAATTTATATTTTTTAACAAGAATTAATAATTTTATTATTTTAAACTATATTACTTTTTGATATAAATTACTCATTATTTAATTAATGAATTCACTTATAGGTTTAATGCTAGTATAATTAAATAAAAAGAACTATGGAGGAAATATAAATGAGTGATATAAAAGTAATTATTTTAGATGTAGATGGTACATTAACTAATAGTAAAAAAATAGTAACTAAAAAAACTAAAAATGCTTTAATTAAAGCACAGGAAAAAGGAGCCATACTAGTTTTGGCTTCAGGAAGACCTACATCTGGATTAATGGATTTAGCTAAAGAATTAAAAATGAATGAAAACAATGGTCTTTTAGTTGCATTTAACGGTTCTAAGGTTGTTGACTGTGAAAATAATAAAGTTTTATTTAATGAAACTATGAGCATTGAAGAGGGACAAGCTGTTCTAGAGCATATGAAAAATTTTAACGTTAAGCCTATGATAGATAAAGATGACTATATGTATGTCAACAATGTTTTTGACAATGAAATAAATTATAAGGGAGTACCTTTTAATATAATTCAATATGAAGCTCGTGGTGGTAAGTTCAAACTGTGTGAAAAAGATGATTTAGCAGCTTTTGCTGATTATCCATTAAATAAGATTTTAACTGCTGGAGAACCTGAGTATTTAAAAGCTCACTACAAAGAAATGATGGAACCATTTAAAGATACTTTGAATTGTATGTTTACAGCAGATTTCTATTTTGAATTTACTGCTAAAGGAATTGATAAAGCTAAAGCCTTAGATTCTGTGTTAATTCCTATGGGCTATAAAAAAGAAGAAATGATTGCTTTTGGAGATGGTCATAATGATGCTTCTATGGTTAAATATGCTGGTATTGGTGTAGCTATGGCTAATGCAGTAGATGATTTAAAAGCTATAGCAAATGAAATTACTTTGTCTAACGAAGAAGATGGTATTGCATATACGCTAAGCAAATATATTAAAGATATAGATATTTAAACTATATATAAATTTAAGAAACTAAAACTTAAAATATAATTTTTATCTTTAACTTGGCTATCTTTAAGATAGCCATTTTCTATATATCTATAATTCTTCTTTTTTCTTTTAATTTTTATCATTTATATTATTAAAATATAAATTTGTATTTAATTTCCTCCTGATTTATAATAAAGATGAATATATAAAATGGAGGTTTTTTGTATGAATTGGAAAAAAGAGGTCAGTGTAAAAAAAATATCTCAAGATGCTGAAGATTTATTTAGAGGAGGTTTTTTTTGTTCTGAAGCACTAATAAGTTCAATACGTTCTAACTTTGAGTTAGATGTACCTGAAGAAATAATATCAATGGCATCAGGATTCCCTGTTGGCATAGGCCGTTCTAAATGTCTATGTGGCGCAGTTTCAGGTGGTGTAATGGCATTAGGACTATTCTTTGGACGTACTAAACAAGGAGATTCTAAGGTTGAAAAGAATTTAGAGGTTGCAAAAGAATTACATGACTGGTTTAAAGAAGCTAATGGTAAGAATGCTCTTTGCTGCCGCATATTAACTAAAGGTTTTGATATGTCAGCTGGTGCTCATAAAGAGCAATGTATACATTTTACAGGCATGGTTGCTGGAAAAGTTGCTGAAATAATAGTAAGAGAATTAAATTTAGTTAATACAGATAACTTAGTTACAGTATAGGAGTGTGCAATATGATAAAAAAAATACCACTTCCTATTTCAGGGGTAATGCTTGGCTTTGCAGCTTTAGGTAACTTACTTCAAAGCTACTCTGAATCTATACGTTTAGTATGCGGCATTATCTCTTTAATTTTAGGATTACTTTTAATATGTAAAATTGTAATGTATCCATCTATGATAAAAGAAGACATGAAAAATCCAATTACTGCTGGTGTATCTGCAACATTTCCAATGTCCATAATGCTTTTATCTACTTATTTAAAGCCGTTTACAGGAGAAAAGGCTATTTATATTTGGTATTTAGGAATACTTCTTCATTTAGCCTTAATAATATATTTTTCAATAGAATTTATATTAAAGTTTAATATAAAAAAAGTTTTTACAACATATTTCATAGTTTATGTTGGACTAGCTGTTGCAAGTGTCTCAGCTCCAGCATTTGAAAAAACAAATATAGGAACAGTAGCATTTTGGTTCGCATTTATATTGTGTATGATATTACTTGTAGTTGTAACATATAGATATGCCAAACATAAAGAAATCCCTAATCCAGCCCAGCCATTATTTTGTATATATGCAGCTCCTGTAAACCTTTGCCTTGCTGGATATATTCAATCAGTACAAATAAAGTCATTAGTACTAATAAGTTTTTTAGCTATTTTAGCATTTATAACATATATTATAGTTCTATTTAAATTGCCAAATTATTTAAAAATGTCATTTTTTCCAAGTTATTCAGCATTCACGTTTCCTTTTGTTATAAGTGGAATTGCAACAAAAATGACTATGGCTTACTTAAGTAAAATAGGATATACGATAGTATTTCTAAAATATGTTGTTTTATTGCAAACAATAATAGCAACTATATTAGTAATATATACATTATACAGATTTATACTTTTTTTAATTCCCGAAAAAATTCAACATTCAGTAACTCAATAGCACTTATAAATTTATAGAAATAGCAACTTCTAAAATGAAGCTGCTATTTTTTCTAGTAACTTTTAATTTATTATTAATTCTACTTAAGTTTAAGTAATTTTGTACATTTACCTAAATAGTATATACGTAAAATATGAAGTGCCCTAGTGCAAGCTGTATAAAAAAGTAATCTTTCTTCCTCACAATTATAATTTTTATCTCCTGCATTATATATAAGGACTACATCAAATTCTAATCCTTTAGCTAGAAAAGATGGAATTACTAATGTATCATTTACATACTCATCCTCATCATTTAAAAGAGCATTAACATGTACCTTATCTTTAAGAAAATTATGAACATCCTGTGCTTCTTTTATAGTTTTTGTAATAATCCCAATTGATTTATATCCTTGTTCTTTATATATTTTTATATCCTTGAGTAATTGCTCTTTTATATTATTTTCATTAGAAAATCCAAAAACAACTGGCTTATCTCCACTTCTCGCTACAGATTCATAATTAATATTGTTATTTAGAAGCCTTTTAGAAAACTCAGTAATTTCTATTGTGGATCTATAACTTTTTGTTAAATTAATTATACATGTATCATCTTTTGAAAATATATCTAATATATTTTCATAATTTCCAAGATTCATAAATGGGTTTATAGATTGATTTAAATCTCCAAGTATAGTAATATTGGCATTTCTAAAAAGATTATATAATATTTCATATTGTAACGGTGTATAATCCTGCGCTTCATCAATAATAACATATTTAATTTCTGAAATTTTCAAAATATCGCCTAATGCTCCTTTAAGATATAGAAGCACATGTTGATCTTCATAATTAATTTTTTTATATTTTAACATCTCTAATGTATAAATTTTAACTTCATTGATATCTTCTTTATCATACTCTATATTTGATATCTTTGAAAAGTACTCTATATTCTCAAATAATTTTTTATAGATATCAATTATATTAAACTCTGTCATTTCATATATTTCTGAATGTATCTTTTCTATTTCATTTTTTACAATTGACTTACTTTGTTTAATAATCTCTTCATCATCCACATAGTTATCATACTCCTTTATACCTTTAGTTACTTCCCCTATTCTACCCTTTTCATAGGGCTCTAAAAGATATAATATTCTTTCTCTTAACTTTTCAAGTCTTCTTTTTAATGGCATATTACGATAATCCATAAAAAATAACTCTTCAATTTCTTTAGCTGATATTATTAAATTATCTTTAAAAACTATATCTCTAAACTTTCTATTAACGCTTTCTAAGTAATTTACATATTCCTTTAAGATACTTATGAATTGTTTTGATGACTTAAATTTTATACTTTTAACTCTCTCCTTATATATATCTTCCTTCTTAGAATCAAGTATATATTCCATCATCTCGCAATATTCTTCTTTTATAATCTCATTTCCTAAAGCTTTATGCATATATTCTTTAAATGTAGTTTGAGACATATTATCTTCACCAAGCTGTGGTAATACATCTGAAATATAGTCATTAAAAATATTATTTGGAGAAAAGATTAGTATATTTTGAGGTAATATTTTTTCTCTATGTTTATATAATAAATAAGCAATTCTGTGAAGTGCAACAGAAGTTTTTCCACTTCCTGCAGGTCCTTGCACAATCAAATTCTTATATTCTTCATTACGAATTATTTGGTTTTGTTCTCTTTGAATAGTTGTTACTATTGCCTTCATCTTGCTATCACTACTCTTGGCTAAAATATCCTGCAACATTTCATCATCTATCTTAATATTACTATCAAACATATACTCAAGTTTACCATTGTTAATTTTGTATTGTCTTTTTAGGGTAAGGTTACCATTAATTAAGCCTTCAGGACATGTATATCCAGCTTTCCCAACTTCATAATCATAAAACATACTAGATATTGGTGCCCTCCAATCATATACTAAAAAATCAAAATCATCATTAATTAAATTAGAAATTCCTATATAATATTTCTCTGGCATTTCTTTTCCTTCTTCAGTAAAATCTATTCTTGAAAAATAAGGAGATAAAAGCATTTTTTCATATTTTTCTTCAAGCTTCCTTGTAAATTCGTGCCTTCTTTTTTGAATTTTCATTGCAGTTATAAATTCCATGAAATCTACAATTTGATCTAATCCATTAGTTACTGAAACAGACCCTACATCTTCCCATAACTGCTTTTGTGTTTCAAGTGTTTCCTTTCTAAATTTTTCTTTAAAATTATGTTTTTCATCAAATTGTTTTTTAACCTCTTTAAGTACCTCTTGTAGCCATTGGTTTTCAAAATTCCATTCATAGTTATTACTATCCATATTACTTCACTCCCCTTAACATAAAATTATTAAAATAATTTATAAATTCTATTGACATCAATCTTTTAAAGGTGTAAAATACAATTGAGGAATTATATTAACATCCTTCCAAAAAGTGATTTCAAATCTTATTATATCACTTCCATTTTTCATGTCAATAAAATTTTACTGTTTAATTTTTTATCTATTATCTTATTTTATATTTTTTTCTTTCTATAAATATAAAAACTCTTACTCATATCTACCATGAGCAAGAGCCTTTTTAATTAACTAGATTAACTCTAAGCTTTGTTATCTATAAAATTTTCGACTAGTTCAATATCTTGGCTTATTGTTTTCCTCTCACTCTCCTCAGATTCTTAAAATTTAAAATTAATATTTTCTATATTATTTTTTATATTAGATAATATCTTATCCTTACCTTCAGTATTATGTTCTCTAACCTTATCTAATACAATTTCATGTTCTAATAAGTTATTATTTTCGTCTAGTTTATTTAAGGTTACGTTTAGAGTTTTATATTTATCTAACTTATCTGATAGTGGCTCTACTTGCTTATTATTTACACTTATTGTACTCATATTTAACCTCCAAATTCTATTTCTTTTATCATATAACTTAAAACATCATTTCCATAATTATTTTACTATTAAATCTTATTTATCATATAATAATACCTTTAATTAATTTGAAAAAAATATTATACTAAAATAAGTGTACAAGACTTTGATTTAATTCACAAAACTTACTAATGATATAAATACTTTAACAATTCAATAGATTAGTAATAGAAATATAAAACTAGATTGAGAGGTTTATATATGAGAAAAAAAGATATACTTGAGCTAAAAAGACGTTTAAAGAAAGATCATTGCACCTTTACTAAAATGTGTGGTTGCTATGTTAACGGAGAAAAGCATATTATATTAAAGTTTAGAGAAACTTTTCTAAACTTAGATGAAGATGAATACTTTAAATACTTAGAAATTTCTAAGAAGGTTTTGTCTGGAACTATTGGTAATAATATTCTAGAACTTAATTTTCCAACCAATGAAGATCTTATAAATGAAAAGCAAATATTCCTTATGCAGCTCAAAAATAGTCAATTAAAGGACGATATTATTCTTGATAATTTTTATGACTCAATTATAGATAATTATGATTATACAGGTAATTTTTTAATACTAATTTTTCATGATGCATACGATGTTATCACCAAAACAAAAGATAATGCTAAGATAGACGAATCAGAAGAAGTATATGAATATATTTTATGCGCAATATGCCCTGTTTCACTTTCAGAGCCTGGTCTTAGGTATTTTGAAGAAGATAATAAAATAAAGGCACGTATTAGAGATTGGGTAGTTGAAGCTCCAATTAATGGTTTTGTATTTCCTGCATTTATTGATCGTAGCTCAGACGTTAATTCAATTATGTACTACACAAAAAATGCAAAGGATACACATCCTGAATTAATGGAGAATGCTTTAGGTTGTTATACAAAGCAAACTGCTACTATACAAAAAGAAACCTTCCAATCAATTATTAAAGATACTTTTAGCTCTGATGAAAAAAAATCCGAGAAAATCTTTATGGAAGTACAAGAAAACCTAAATAATATGCTTGATGAATACAATTCTATATATGATGATACAGATTCTGAACCTATAAGTCTAACCAAGGCTGACATACAAAACCTATTGATCGAAAGTGGAGTTCCAGAAGAAATTACTACAAAGATTGAAAAATCTTATTTAGAAACATTTGGTGATGACCTTCCTTTAGTAGAAAATTTAATTGATGTAAAAGTACTTAAGGCTAATGAACAAATAAAAAAAGAAAAACAGTTAGAAAAACAAGTAGAAATACTTCAAACTAGACTTGAGCAAGTTAAAAAGGAAGTTGCAGTAGATAACGAAAATCCTGAATCTACAGAAGATCATGATGATTTAGAAAGTATTACTGATAATATGGTTTTAGATGAAGTTCCTGAATATGATGTTATTCTTCAAGTAAAACCTGAAAAAATACCTCAGATTAAATCTAAAATAATTGATGGTCAAAAATGCATAGTTATTCCTATTGATGAGGATGAACAGACTACAGTTAATGGAATAAATGATTTAATTTAATATATAAGGACAGTAGTTTCTACTGTCCTTTTTATTATTAATTATTTATTAACTTTAAACTTATTAACTCCATTAGTTAATTCCTCTGATGTATCTCTTAGCTTTGATGCATAAGCTGATACTTCTTGTGCACTTGCCATCATTTCTTCTGTTGCTGCGGCAATTTGCTCTGTAGAAGCTGATACTTCTTGTGAAACTGTTGAAACTCCGTAAATTTTATCTACAACAATATTCTTAGAAGTAAGGGTTCTATCAATATAATCATATGTATCATCAATTAAAGGAGTAATATTTGAAAAAGCACCAATAATCTCTTTAAATGAATCTGTTGTATATTCCACTGCTTTTACTTGGCTACCTATAAGTACTTCAACTTCTTGTGAAGTTTTTGTTACTTCTTCTGTTTCGCTTGTAATTGAATTTACTAATGTTTTTATTTGTTCTGTGGAGTTTCTAGATTCTTGAGCAAGCTTTCTAACTTCTTCTGCTACAACCGCAAAACCCTTTCCAGTTTCTCCAGCTCTTGCTGCTTCTATAGCTGCATTTAATGCTAAAAGATTTGTTTGATCTGATATTCCATTTATCACTTCAGTTATATTTCCTATTTGAGATATACTAGCTGATAAAATATTAACCTTTTCATTTACTGCATTAAATCCCTTACTTAAATTACTAAATGAAATTAATATATTATCTATATTCTCTTTTCCTATATTGGCTTTGTTTTCAGCTGCATCTACATTAAGCTTTACAATATCCATCTTTTTATGTATGCCTTCAATTTCTTCTGCCAAGGCCGACATATAATTTGTAATTTCTAAAACATCATTGGCTTGACTAGTAACGCCTGATGCAACTTCTTGAATTGCATAACTTATCTCACTTGATGCAGAACTTAATTGATTGGAAGCACTAGAAAGCTGTTCTGCCATTTCATCTGTTTCAATTGTCTTACCCTGAATATTACTTATTATTTCTTTTAAATTATTAACCATATCTCTAAAACTTAAAGCAAGAACACCTATTTCATCCTTACTTTTAACTTCAATAGAATGATATAATTCACCATTTGCTACACTTTTTGATGAAATTGAAAGTTTATTAAGAGGTTTTATAACACTATTGGAAATTAATGTTAATAAAACTAAAATAATTATAAAAGAAACTATACCAATTGCTGATATAATAAGTATAATAGTTTGTATAGTATCTTCAACATTTTTTAAAGAAAGTCCGATATCAATAGCACCAATAATATCATCTCCATGCATTACTGGAACAATTATATCATATACGTTAACCCCTTCTTTATCATAAAAATATTCTGAAGTATAAACTTGTCCTTCAAGAACTGCTTTCTTACTTCCTTCATCTTCAAGTTTTATACCTATTCTATCTTTTTCAGAGTGAGCAGCTGCATTTAAATCTTTATCTATAAATAGTGCATATACAATATCAGGATCTTCACCAATATTGCTAACTAAGGCTTGATATCCTACACTATCACTAAAGCTTTGAATTTTATTAGCTAATATTCCAATTTGAATAACTCCACCATTACTTCTTTTTATATATCCGTATTTATAATAGTCATTTGTTTCTGTGCTTTTTCTGATATCCTCTATATATTCATTTTTTCCGCCTTTTAATACTATACTAGCTTTATGATCTTCTTCATAAATTGTACCTATACTACTTGGCAAATTTGAATATATGATTTTACCCTCTGAATTTCCAATATTTATTTCATCAACTTCAAATTGCTTAGCTATTTTTTGTAAATATTCATTGCTTATTACTTTATCATTACTTTCTATAAAATTTCCTAAATTCTTTATATTACTTTCTATATTTAAATTCATTATATCTAATGCTGAATCACTTATTTCTATTTGTGAAACCGCTTGTTCAGCAACCATTAAACCATCTTCTTTTAATTGATCAAGTATTGCTTGTTTAGTAATTAAAATTAAACTTAGTGTTATTGCAATAATAGCTAATAGAATACTTATAATTGGAACAACACGAATTTTAAACTTAATTGATTTACTATTAAAATTATTCATAAAACTCCTCCACATTCATTTTATAGTTACCTCCCAAATTATATATTATCCTTTCCTTTTATTCAACATATTTCCTTTGCTTTTTTCTTTTTTCGACAATAATATGTTTTAAAATTATTATTAATAATAATTTTAACTAATATTTATAATAAAATAATGAGGAATACCCCTAATGGATATTCCTCTAAATACAAATGTTACTTACGCATATATTAATTTTTTTGAATAAAAGCTTAAAAGCTATGCAAGAAAAAACACTTTAGATTTCACTGACAAATGTTTTTACGCACATAGCTTATTTTCTAATATTCTATTAAAATTTGCTTAACTATCTTAATGTAATCTTACCACTTACCGTTAGTCATATGTCCTGCAAGCTCTGCTTTACATCTTTGTTTCATAGTCCAAGCTTCATTTTTTGCTTTTTCAAAGCCATTTACACATTTTGGATCTAAGTTTATTTCTATTCCTTCTTGTGCAAGCTTAGCTATCTTATTTGCTAATACAATTATTTCAGAATGAATGTCATTAGTTCTATCTGATGAATAAATCTTTTCAGCTTCTTCACTAGTAAGTTCAACAAATTTTTCTTTTCCTAAATTACATTTTGGGCACACTTCTGGTGCTTGCATTCCTTCATGTATATATCCACATACAGTACATTTAAATAACTTTTTCATAATCATTTCTCCTTCATATTCTATCTATAATTTTCAACTTTTTTTATTCAACTTTATATTAATATATTAGCTTAAATAATATTTATTGTCAACTAATAATTTTTATTATTTATTTGTATGTTCTTAACTCTTAAAAGAAGTTATAATTCTATGAAATATTAATATAAATTCTATCTTTATTCACAAATATATATCAAATTTCATTGGAATTAATTTTAGAATCCGAGGGTATTGATATAATTATACTTGTTCCAATATTAATCTTACTTTTTATTTCTATACCGTAGTTTTCTCCAAAACTAAGTTTTATTCTTTGGTTAACATTTTTTATTCCAATATGGTTTTCCTCTTTTATATATTCTGTCTGAAGCTCATTATTAATAGATCTACTATCTTCTTCTTGCATCCCTGCACCATCATCATTTATCTCTATTAAAATCTTATCTTCTAAAAGGAACGATCTTATTGTTAAGGTACATCTCTTATTTGTTGGCTTTATTCCGTGGTATATTGCATTTTCTACAATTGGTTGCAAAGTTATTTTGGGAATCATGGATTCTAAAGTTTTTTCTTGAATATCATAGAAAACTTCAAACTTATTCTCATATCTTATTTTTTGTATCTCTAAATATATTTTTACATGTTCAATTTCATTTTTTAAAGTATTCATATAACCTTTGGTATTAAGTCCTATTCTCAAAAGTTTCGATAAATTTGAAATCATATGGCTTCCTTCATTTTCTCCATTAGTAAACTCCATAACCTTCCACTTTATGTTTTCTAAAGTATTAAATAGAAAGTGAGAATTAATTTGTGATTGAAGTGCTATAGATCTAGCTTTTTTAAGTAAATGCATTCTATTATTAAGTTCTTTCTTAAGATATTGAACATCGCTTATAGAGTTTTCCAAACCTCTAGATATTATTTTAAGTTCATTTATGTTCGATTTACTATAAATCGGAATAGTATCATAATTTTTCTTTTCTAGTATTCTAACTATTTCTTCTATTGGAGTGAAAAGCTTAATAGCTATAAGAAACGAAATAATTAGTACCAAACTTATACTAAAAATTAAAAATCCGATCATTATATCTCTGATTCTATTTACTCTTAATTTATTATCCTTTGTACTTATAAGAGATATAAAATTCCAGTCATTATAATTAGATTTAATATTATTTATAAAGTACTCTTTCCCATCTATTGTAATTGTGCTTCCTTTTCCTAGATTTGATATATCTATTCCTTGTAGTGATTTTATGCTACTAATATTTTTGTTTAGTAGATTTGCATCTTTATTAAATATAATTGAATCATCATTTAGTATATAGAAATCTTCAATAGTGAAATCCTTATTTTGATTTATAAGTTTATTAATTCTATCAATATCAATGCTAACTACAACTACTCCGCTTTTTTCGGTAGAATATAAAGGTATGGCTCTAAAAAATGATATTGTATTCTTTTCAGGGATAACAGATGTCCAATAGCTTTTAGAAATGTTTTTATAAAATTCTTTTTCAAGAGTATCACTATACTTCCAATCTATATAGGACATATTACTTGTAACAATCTTATAATCACTTTTTTCAGAATAGATACAAATAGAATTTATGAAATCTCCATAATATACATAGGTATTTATTACCTTTTCTATGTTGTTTATACTTTTTAGCATATCTGAATTTTTTTCATCATAGTTCCTACTACTAAATCTTAATATATTTTCTACTTCCAAATCAGTAGCAAGACTTAAAAGAGTAGTTTCAACCTGCCTGCTTATCATATCAATGCTATCTTTTGTTCTTGATAAAGCAGCTAAGTTAGCATTCATTATCTGATCCTTATAAATATTATTTAAATGATTAAATGCAATAAATAATGATAAAAATAGCGGAAAAGTTATAAAAAGATTAATGGTTATAAAATACTTTACTAAAATACTGTTAAATCTGTATTCTTTTATATATTTCCATATATTCAAATTCTTAATTTTCCCCATAAAAACACCTATTTATCTTCTTTATATTTAATACATTTATCCTTAACAAGAATTTCTCTATACTTATTCGGAGTATATCCTGTATATCTTTTAAATATCTTGTAGAAATATTTAAGATTTTTATAGCCCACAAGTTCAGATATCTCATAGACCTTTAGGTTTCTATTTCTTAAAAGCTCTTTTGATCTTTCTATTCTTATTTTGGTTACGTAGTCAATAAAGTTAATTCCCATCTCTTTCTTATAAACCTTACTTAAATAAACAGGACTTAGGAATACGATTTCAGAGACTTTTTCTAAGGTTAAATCATTCATATAATTTTTTTCAATATACTTATTTGCTTTTTTTATAACTAATTTAGAATTACTATTATTATTTTCTTCAATTCCATTAACTGCTGAATCTATCCATAATTCAAAGACTTCAAGTGCTCTATTATAATTTTGGGATTCACTAATATTTCTTATTATATCTATCAAATCTTCTTTTATATTTAAACCTAAATAAAATCCAATTATTTTATTTAGCAAAAGTGCTAAAGTATTCTCTAAAAACTTTATCCCAGAATTAAAAGGCATATTTACTACTTTATTTGATATATCCTTGAAAATACTATAAATAAAAATCTTATCAAAGTTCAAAAAAGATTCTATTAAATTAGACTGCATATCTATAAGCACACTAAAATCCCTTTGTATATCAATTACTTTTTTCTTTTCCTCATTCATTTTTTCATTAATATTTTTCAAAACATCAAGATCACTTTTTATTTTTATAAACTTTTCTTTAATTTCTCTCATTTCTATAGGCTTTACTATATAAGAAACTACATTATATTCTAAAGCTTTTTTAGCATATTCAAATTCCTGATAACCACTCATTAAAACAACCTTTATATCCCTAGGGTTTTCAGACACAAACTTAGCTACATCAAGCCCAGATTTTCTATTCATTCTAATATCACAAAGTACTACATCTACAGACATGGTATTTATATAATCTATTACCTCTTCTCCATCCTCACATTTCATTACAACATTGAACCCGAGATCTTTCCAATCAATAAATTTACTTAAGCCTTCCCTTATGTTCTTTTCATCATCTGCTATGACAAGATTATACACTTATATCACCACCAGTAATTCAAATAATTTTATCTAGTTTACATTTTATATTATTCTTCATACTACTTCAAAATCCTTTATATCTAATATCTCAAATTTCTCAAAAGATAAAAGACTATCAAAAGATAGCCTTCTTAATATATCCTAATTTCATAGATGCACATATTATCTGATCCCCATGTATTTAAAGGTTTAACTCTTATTCTGTTACAGGTAATATTATTAAACTTAGAACAACTACGTCTTCTATGATTATCCCTAACTCCTCTTTTTGATACTAATACTTCTCCATTATAAAACTCAATATCATAATCTTTTACTATTTCCTTTGGAGTGCCTTCTTGCTGGCGATTTCTAACACTATGAGTCAAGGAAACCATTATTTCTTTTGATAGATTAGAATCAAATTTTATAATTACTTCTTTAGGTGAAATATTATTATCAAAATATAATTCAATCCATGGATTCTTGTCATTCTCATCTGTAATCCACGCATTTATTTGATCTTTAACTGTTCTTGAATATCCATTTATAATATTTTCAGGTTCACAATTTTTAATGAAGCTTGAAGCCCTTACTCTTGAAAATAATGCTAAATCATCTTTATCTTCATTTTTAAAACCTGGTATATAACAGTCTTCTTTCATTAGTATTTGCTGAAGTTCATGTATGTGCTTATTAATCTCTCTTGGAATAACTTGCTTACTTATACACATAGCAGCAGCTGTTCCTGAAGCCTGACCAATAACTGCACATGTTGCCATAACTCGTGTTGATCCAAAGGCCATGTGTGAAGCACTTATGTCCCTTCCCGCCAGCATTAAATTATTTATATTTTTAGAGTAGATTGATCTATATGGTATTGTATATAAATCATCCATCATAATAAAGTCATTTGGCTCTATTCTAGTCCTTATGCCTCCCACAGTATGCATATCCATAGGCCAGCCACCATAAGCTATCGCATCTTCAAATATTTTGCCATCAAATAAATCCTGTTCCTTTAAAACATAATCTCCTAATATTCTTCTACTTTCTCTTTTCCCTGGTAAAAATCCAATCCAGTCTAATGCAAAATTATCTGCATTATGATTTCCTGAGTTTTTTATATGATCCCATACACCATATACAGCCTTTAAGAGTTCATCTCTTATTTCTTCACCATCCTGTATTACATCCAAATCATCACCGCCAATTTCAATCCACCAGTATCCACTATTGATTTCATGATGTTCTCTGTAAGCTAAATCTTTCTCATGATAAGTATTAGCCCAAAATGGTTTTATAAAGTCAACTTTTTTTCCCATATCTATAGCTGTAAATAATAGAGTGTTTCCCATAGTATGATTATCTTCTTTATCAGGAGCAAACTTTTCTCCAAAAGTATCTTTTCCTTCTCTCCCTGTCATGTATTCTGCACCAGATAAATAACCGATAGTACCATCACCTGTAGCGTCTATAAATATTTTCCCATTCAACTTAAGTACCTTTTCTGTAGTTAACTGCTCTCCACTGACCATAGTAATTTTATTTTTATCTTTAATTACTTCTGTAATATGTGTATTTAAATATAGATCAAGATTTTCTTGAAATTTTGTTTTTTCCCATAAGATAGTATCTAATATTGAAAAAGAATTACTTCTATTAACTCTTTTATTGTCCAATAAAATTTCTTCTATTATTCCCGTTTCTCTAGCATTTTTTCTAAATCCATGATAATCTGCACCACATATATGCATTCTTATTTCAGAACTAGCATTTCCTCCAAGTACTGGACGATTACTTACTAATGCAGTCTTTGCTCCATGTCGTGCACTTGCTATTGCTGCACATACCCCAGCCATACCTCCACCAATAACCACTACTTCATAATCTTTAATTATAATTTTTTTATTCATTCTTATACCTCACAAATTTAACCTTTTACTGAACCAGAAGTAATACCTTGAATAAAGTATCTCTGCAAAAATATAAATATTAAAGCAACCGGTATTGATACAAATATAGAAGCTGCCATCATATTAGACCAATTGTTTTGAAATTCTCCCATATATGTTAATGACAATCCTGGAGCTAAAGTCCTTTTTGCAGCTGAGGTAACAAGAGTCAATGAATATAAAAGATCATTCCAACTCCAAACAAACCCATATATTGCGGTAGATATTACTCCAGGTACTACTAAAGGAAATATTATTTTATGCATTATAGTCATTCTTGATGCTCCATCTATACTTCCTGACTCTATTAAAGAATCTGGTATCTCATCAAAATATGATTTCAATGTTAGAGTCCCCATTGGCAAAGTAAATGTAACAAATGACAGAATTAGCGATAGATAATTATCTAATAAATTAAATTTACGCATTACTGTATATATTGTTAAAAGTAGTACTGCAAAAGGAAACATTTGAGCAGTCATTACTAGCATCATAAATGACTTTCTCCCTTTATATCTAAACTTTGAAAAGCTATATCCTGCATAAGTACATAGAGCCGTAGATATAAAGCAGCTTACGAAAGATACAAACAAACTATTTCTAAGATATATAAGTATTCTCTTATCAGTTATTACCTGTATAAAATTATCAAAAGTTATACTCTTAGGAAACAAGCTTGGATTAACATTGAAAGCATCTTTCGCTGGCTTTAATGCTGTTATTATTATCCAGTATAGTGGTAAAAGCACAAATAATCCTACTATAATTAGTGAAACTATAAAAAATATTTTAAATCCTTTACTTTTGCTATCAAACAATTTAAATTCTGACATAATAGCTTCCTCCTTTACTTTTCTCTCTGCATTTTTAGATATAAAAACATAAATACAGATAATATAGCAACCCATATTGTACCCATAGCAGAAGCCCTACCCAAGTTCCAATTTTGAAAAGCAGTTTTGTACACTTCAACGGATAATGTAGTTGTTGATATGCCAGGGCCTCCTGTAGTCATAACCCATATAATATCAAAATGCTGTAGCCCTGCTATAATACCTAAAAGTAAAATGAAGAAGATAATATTTTTCATAGACGGAAGAACTATTTTTGTAAACACTTTAAAATTATTTGCACCATCAATTCTTGCTGCTTCAACCATATCATTAGATATACCTTTTAATCCCCCTATAAGAAGTGCCATAAACCATGGCATGTACTGCCAAGTTCTTGCAATTATAACTGCCAACATTGAAAATTTAGGATCAGCTAGCCATGTAATATTTTCCTTTATAATCCCTAAGCTTCTTAATATATAGTTCAAAACTCCAAATTGACCATGAAATATCCACATCCACAAAAATCCTATAGCTGTTCCAGGTATTATCCAATTAACAAGAGTAATACCTCTAAGGAATTCTGACCCCTTAAATCCTTGATTTAATATTATAGCCCATATGAATCCTAATATAAATGATAAAAAAGTTGTTCCAAAAACAAATATAAAAGTATTTATTAGTATTTTAGTAAAATTAGGATCTGAGAGAATACTCTTAAAATTATTTAATCCTATAAAACTTTTCTCAGTAGTTAACATTCCTGCTTTAAAAAAACTATGTGAAACTGATGACAAGAAAGGATACAGTACTATTAGAGAAAAAACTATAAGGGCTGGTAGTACTAACAGAAAGCCAAATTGACTATCTGTTAGTTTATTCTTTTTTATTACATCATCAGATTTATTATTTAAAAATAAATTTGATTGCATATAGTAACCTCCTTAGTTGATATTCTGCTCAAGCCTCATTTGTGCATCTTCTAATGCCTTCTTAGGAGTTTTAGCTCCAAGTAGAGTGTTTTGAATTTCTTCAGTAATTATAGTTGCTAGTTGGCTATCATTCTCAAATTTCTGTGTTTCAGCCTTTTTTCCAGTTTCAGTTATCTTAAGCCATTCACTTGACCAATTATCATTTTTAACCTTTTCACTGTTAATAGCTGATTTCATTACAGGAACAGATCCTGAAGCCTCAAAGTACTTAATGGAAGTCTCTTCACTTATTAAATATTTTATAAAATCTCCAGCCTTCTCTTTATCTTTAGCGCTTTTAAATATAACTAATTGATGACCCCATAGTGTAGATTGAGGCTTGTCTCCTTCTTTTAAAACAGGTCTTTCCATTGGCTTTATTGTTTCGTTAAGATTATCTTCTAAAACTCCATTGCTCTTAGCAATACCTCTTGCAAGTATAGCATCATCATAGAAAGCAACTTTATTTTGAGCAAACAATTGTCTTGCATCAAATCTTGTTAAATCCATTGCTATATAACCTTTATCCTTTAGACCCTTATACCAAGTTAATGCTTTTTCATTTGCCTCACTATTTATTACAACCTCTCCATCATCATCTATATATTGACCACCAAAAGTCCAAAACCATGCATTTACATCTTTAGCTATACTTCCTGCTTCTTTAGTTGCTGCTGCATAAGGAATTATATCTTTATCATATTCTTTAATCTTTTTAAGTGCTGCTTCAAACTCATCTACAGTTTGTGGAACCTTATCAACACCTGCATTTTTTAATATAGTAGGATTATAAACCATTCCTATAGATGCTTGAGTCCAAGGAACTGCAAGTTGTTTTCCATCAATGTTTCCAGAATTTAATGATGCATCTGATAAGTTTTGCTTCATCCAATCTTTTCCTAGTACTTCATTTAAATCTACTAGCACATCCATTTTGGCTAAAGTTGCGAGCCATGCCATATCTACTTGTGCCACATCAAGATCTTGATTACTTTGAGTTCTTATTATTAGCTGCTGCAATGTATTAGCCCAAGGCCAGCCAACCCATGAAACTTCAGACATATCTGTTGAAGTATTATAAGTATCAATAATTTCTTTTATTGTTTCTTTATTGGCTTCTTCTTCTCCACTCCAACCTGCCCATACTAAATTAGTCTTTTCTTTAGGTTCATTACTCACTTTATCTGTCTTACTTGAACAGCTAACTCCAGAAAATATACTAAATATTAAAAGGCTTGAAACTAAAATTTTAATTTTTTTCATTTTACCCCTCCATAAATTTTATATAATTAGGTGTCCTCACTACTAGCTTAATATCATTGTAAATGTTTTCTAAGGGTAATTAAATGGTGCTACTTTTCAAATTTAGTATTGCAATTTTAACATAAAATAAAAAAATAAATTTTATAAAGGAAAAAGTGCACTATTTTATCCATAAAGTATTATTTTCTAAGTTTCAAAGTACTACTATTAATCTATAATTAATTTATATTAGTAAGATTATATAATGGTATATATGTATGGGATTGTATATCATTCTGGATAATATAAAAATAAGGCTATATACTGAATAATTTTAAAAAATTCAGATGTAGCCCTATAGTTACTTCTAGTAGTTTAAATATAAATTATTTCTCTGATATATTGAGTTATTTGCTTCAAACCATAATCTAATATTATCTTCCTCCTATCCTAATATTTTTAATAATGAAATCTATTATATTCATAACCCACTCACTTAAATTAGGATATTCTTGCTTTATTAAATTTTTTATATCACTTGCTGAAGTTTGTAGAGAAATTGATTGTGTTCCTTCTGTATTATTTCCTATAGCTATATTAGCTCTTGCATAATCACCTATAGCTATGTCTGATGCTATCGCACTAGCCCCCACAGCATATTTCCCTATTGATATTGCTCCAATAGAAAAGATTCCTACAGATACTGCGCCAATAGAAAAAATCCCCAAAGAAATAACTCCCACTGCTAGCAATAATCCTATTGATAAAAGTGCTAATGTGATTAGACCAATAGATATAAAACCAAAACTTAAAATTCCATATGATATAAACCCTAATGATATTATTCCACATGATATATTTCCTATTGAAATTATACCCCTTGATTTTTTAAACCCTCTACCAATATTAATATGCACTAGCGGTAGTCCAAATAATATTTTATTACTTTTATATTCATATTCTAATGGATAACCCCTATTTATATTAATAACTAACTGTGTTTTTTTATCATCTACTTTTTCAGGTTTTTGCTCTTCACTAATTTTTATTTCATTACTGTCTAAGATATAAATTTCATCAGTATCCTTAACTAAACTATCAATAGTTACATTGTATAATTCAGATATCGATACTAATTTGTTTAAATCTGGTATTGATTTACCAGACTCCCATTTTGAAATTGCTTGTCTTGATATTCCTAATTTCTCTGCTAGCTCTTCTTGAGATAGCCTATTATTGTTTCTTAATAATTGTAATTTTTCCGATAACTTCAATTTCTTCACCTCCATTAAAAATTATACAAAATATACCTGTTTTTATCTACCAACTAATAATTTCTTTTTGTCAACCATCGGTTGCATTACTATATTTTCTATGATTTCTTAGATTGATAAGTCCCTATATGTAAGAAGTAATCAATAATCGGCAATACTTAAACTATCGTACTTATAAGAAAATTTATTAATATTTATTAAGTCCATTATCTTCTAGATATTCTGTAAAATATATGAAATTTCTAAAACTATGATACAATATTTAATATAAAACATATTTAAACTAAAAAAGGAGGGACTATAATTGAATGATATTTTTGAAAAGGACTATACAATAAACTTTTTTGATGTTGACTCTGAACATAAATGTAAATTTTCATCTTTAGGAGATTTCTTATGGGATGTTATTATATCCCAATCTGACTCTTTAGGAGAAACTAAGGAAGGCTTTGCTCAAAATAATTGTATTTGGGTACTTTTAAAATATGATATAACTATATATGAATATCCTAAATTAAGAGATGAAATAAAAGTTCAAACTAAGGTATTAGGTGCAAAAAAATTCTATGGTTATAGACAAAATACTATAAAAAACTCTGAAGGAAAAGTTATGGGAGAAGTTTTTTCAACCGCTATATTGATAGATTTTGAAAAGAGACGTCCTATGAGGATATCCTCTGAACAAAGCGAAATATATGGTCTTAAAAAAGAATTAGATGAAGTACCTGTTTTAGATGATATACCTAAAATTCAAAAAGCAGATTACATGAAAAACTATCCTGTTAGATATAGTGATATTGACTCTAATGGGCATGTGAATAATGTAAAGTATATCGAAATGGCTATGGATACTCTACCAAGATCTATTTTAACCGAATATAATTTATTTAACATTAAAGTATTGTTTAAAAAGGAAACAACTGATGGAGATACACTACATATTTCATCTGAAGTGGTTTATGATGAAAATAACGGTATTAATACAATTCATAATATTACAAGTGATAGTGGACTGCTTCTTACAAAACTGCAAATAATATGGAAGAAAAAATGATATCTTTATATAACAGAGAAAAATGATCGTGTTATCTATTGAATACACGATCATTTTTAATTTATCTATGGAAAAAAATTTAAATATCCGTGTTACTTACTTATGATAACCTTTTGCATTTCGACAATAAATAAGATGCTATTAGAAGCTATCATAAATATACTATGTTATTTTAATTCAGGTTATTCTATCCCTTTCATAATTTCATATATTTTACGGGTAGTATTAACGTTTCTCACTGTCATTTTTTTATATAAGTCAGTTCCTACAAGTTTATTTAACCCACTTTTTGTAATATTTGCTTTATCTAATGTCCATAGAATTGCTCCTGCTATATAAATAACAGTATCTACTTCTTTATTAATTTTAAATTCATTAATAACTGTTTCTCTATCGAATTCTTCCCATAAAAATAATACGTCACTTCTCATAGTTTTATCATTCTTCCATGATTCTGGTAGAATTTTCATCATATGCTCAAAATCATTTTGGCTACGGATCAATACTTTAATATTTAACTGAAAATCTTTAAATATAGCTTCTTCGAGAAATTCTGCTATTTCTGACTTTGTATGTTTCATATCTGTAAAAATCACATTTCCAGAATTAATATATGTAATAACAGATTCCATTCCTGCTAGTATAAAAGTTTCTTTCAGCAATTTCATATCTATTTTATTTTTTCCACCGACATTTATTCCTCTTAGTAAAGCAACATAAATCATATATTTATCTCCTATTTTTTACAAATATTTTTTAAATCATTGCTCTTTATTATACTTTTTATAATAATAGTTTTTAATTAGATGTTTTGTTTGCTCTTTCTTTATATAATGTTAATTTCTTTATTAATATGAATTGTTCTTAAAATATGTTTAAAGGACTTCCTTATCATAGTAAGTCCTTTTTTATTTGTATATATTAATAATTACTAATAGGTATATAAAGATCAGCAACAAGTTCATCTTCATTATAATAATAATACTCAATGTCATCCATGTTTCGATGTCTATATTTTGATTCACTAAGCCATACTGAATATATATAATCCCAAGTTTTTTGTACACTTTCTGTTATTGGTCCAATGACTCTAAAAACTGCATAAAGTGAGGGTTCTAATCTATATATCACCATATCCTCTGGAACATATTCCATAGTATTAACTTCATGACCTATCATATAATCAAATGCATATCCTTGAGAAAATATACAAATTCCCATAATTTCATCAGCACACTTACGATTTATTATCTTTTCGCTTTCTTTCTCATTATTCCACTTTTGCCACAATAATGGTATGTCTTGCAAATTGCTCCCATCTGCCTTCACCTTCCACTTCTTTCCTACTACATATCTTTCAGGAAGATTACGATACAAAGGAGTTAATCCTTCTGTAGTTAGTTTTAATTGAAACATCATATAATCAACATTTATTGGTTCTCTTATAAAATAAAGCAAATTATCTCGTCTTACCTCTGATGGATTTCTTCCATAAACTTTTTCAAAAGCCCTACTAAAGCCCTCTCTTGATTCATAGCCATATTTTATACCTATTTCTACAATAGACTTTTTGGTATATACCAATTCTTTTGCAGCTTCTGTAAGTCTTCTCTTCCTAATATAATCCTTCATTGAATCTCCAACTATACCTTTAAAAATACGATGAAAGTAATAAAGAGAATATCCCGCTTCTTTTGATATTGCAGATAAGTCAATATCCTCCTGCAAATTGTTTTCAATATAAATCAATGCTTTCTTTATGGAATTTATATAACACATATCTATCACCTTATTTTAAAATATTAATAACCTTATCCAAATCATCAGGTACTTTTATTTTATCATTCCTTTGAACATAATTATATAAATCCTTAAAGTTATTATCAACATTCATGGCAAGACTAGATAAATGATCCATTACTTCATAGTCTTTCTGTGTCCATTTTTCTATTGGCATACTTTTATATCCTTCCCACATATCCCATGGCTGCATTGTAAGCTTTAGTAGTGAATTAGTATCTAAGATTAAATTGCATCTTAAATAATCATATCCCCACCATTTAAAGATTCCAAACAACTCAGGTTCAATTAAGCCTTCTCGGCACATCATCCAAGCTCTTGGCCCTGTTATGAAATACTCTTTACTTATATCTAGAGGGTCAAAAGTCACTTTTAATTTATCTATCTGGATGTCATCTAGTTGTGCATCCACCATTACCCACCTTTTCTTATCTTCATTCCAGTATTCAATAACCCAATGATCAATATATTTGCCTTTTTCTAAATAACTTGCAAAGCCACACCTTGCCCTAGCGGGAATACCTGCCTCCCTGCAAAGTGCAGCTGCTACTAAAGTAAAATCACGACATATCCCTATCATTTTATTTACATTTTGATTTTTATTAGATATATGATTATATCCAATATTTTTTAAAAAAATCAGTTTATCTTCAAACCTTCGTACAAATGGTTCTTCTTTTCTTTTATCGCTAAGCTTCACTCCATAAGCCTCACTCCAATATTGATGGAGCAATATATTTTGTACATAAGATATAATAGTTTTTATATCCTTTGGTATATTGGTAACCATATCTTCCATGGTTTTTATTTCTGTCATAATATCATGCTCTTGATAAAATCTAAGATTATTTTCCATTATAATAATCACTCCTATCATTTTAATAAATACAAAGAATAGTTTTGAAACCCTTTGTCTTCTATTTTAATCAATTATACTATCCTCAGAATCATGATGAGTGATATTTTATGCTTTTTTTATTAATAATAAATATTGATATAAAAATTCATATAAATTTATAATCAAATAAATTTAACTATTAACATTTCTCTTAAAAGTATAATATGTTCCTCCAAAGTAACAAATATAAATTCCAATCATTAATACAATTCCAGTAATTATACTTAAAATAAATGTAATATCGCCAATATAGGTACTAATTATATCTTTATAAATCAGATAATAATTATAAATAAAAACTATAACTCCAACCATGGCTATAGATATAGGAATTATAAAATATAATGAAATTTGCTTTAATATAATCTTATTAATTTCTTTATCCTCAACCCCTAATCTTTTTAGCACACTAAATCTATCTTTATGCTCAATGGAATCTGCAAGCTGACTAAGTGATAAAATTGTTAAGCTTATCATAAGTAATACTACACCTAAATATATTCCAAGAATTCTCATAGCTAAAGTCATATTTAAGATATTATTAGTTTCCGATGATTTTATTCTGACTCTAACTACACTAGATGATATATCATATTTTTTTATAAATTCATCATTACTTTTTCTAAACCACTCATTAACATACTTATATTGAAAATCATCAGCTTCTTCATAACTCATTTTATTATTAATATTAGCTACAAAGTTTTTCTCTGCAAAAGTAAGATTATCGCATACCTTATCTGGTAAAATTATAATATTATTTACGTAAGATCCATAAAGCCCTTCTCCAATAGATTCTTTATAATTTGAATTTTCACTTAGTTTTAGTTCTTCTCCATTTACATTCAAATTAGCATAATCTTTAATATAATTACTTATTTCTTCATCATTGACTGCACTATGCCATTGAGTTGTAAACTCATTATCCTTAAGCTCTATTTCATCATACCCTAGCATACTTCTTAGTTTATTAAAATCACTTAAGCTTATAGCTATAGTTGAAACATTATTTTTATCTTTGTTATAAAAATCATCTTTATTTATAAAATATTTTTCTACCTCGCAATAACTATTTACATCATGATCCTTGTCATTTAAGTAATCTATAATCTCACTATAATCTAATTGAGGTATATCTTTAATATCAGTTATATTGTTTTCTGTTAAAAATCCATTACTATAATTATTTCTTATTTCTACATCATAAGGAACTCTCATATCTAAATATCCTATAGCCCACTGAGCCATTACAAGTGTAATTATAAAACTTATCATCGCTCCTAAAAAGGTCATTGCTATAGTAGCCATTAGTATTGGAGCTGACTTTATTTTAGATACCAGTGTTCCTATTAAAAATAAATTTGTACCTTCGTACTTAAAATTAATATACTTATTTTTTATGTGTATAAGTATATAAGAAATAGAATAAAATAGTGCATAAGTTCCTATTATAAAAGCCAAAAGTGATATAGCTATAAACATTAAAGATTTTATACTATAATCAATTTTTGTATTTATTAATTTAAAAGTACAATAGCCACATATTATATATAAAATTATTGATAATGCAAATATTGCACTATAAACTTTCCCACTTCTTTTAAATTGAAACTCAACTTGCTTATGTGCATTTAACATATCTATAAGTTTTATTTTTCTTAAAACTATAATATTATACAATCCTATTATACAAAACATAGATATAAAGAATATAAATGTAATTCCTACCGTATCCATATATAACTTAAAGCTAAATGCTACTTCTTGCTTTGCACTTATTAAAACTATAGCTGTAATTACTTGAGAAAATAAAGTCCCCACAAATATTCCCGATATTATAGCTAAAATTCCAATTACGAGTGTTTCAATGAAAAACATCAATGCCACATTTTTTTGTTCCATTCCATGTAGTATATATATTGAAAACTCTCTTTGACGTCTTCTTATTATGTATTTATTTACATAAGCTACAAGTAAAATAAGCATTGCTGTAATTATATAAGTTGAATACTTTAATATTAATTTTAAATTTCTAAAGTTATAAGATTCCTCAGTAATTAGTTCATAACTTGAACTTGAAAGTGATGTAATAGCATAAAATAAGCTTACGCATATTGTTATTGTAATAAAATAAATTAAATAATCCTTAATAGATTTTTTTGCATTACTTTTGGCTAATTTAACGTACATCTCTTACATCACCACCTAATAATGCCACTACATCTAATATTTTATTAAAAAACTGTCTACGTGTATCTTCACCTTTCACTAGTTCTGTAAATATTTTACCATCCTTAATAAATAATATCCTATTACAATAACTAGCTGTAAATGAATCATGAGTTACCATTAATATAGTTGCACCTAAATCTTTATTTAAATTTGACATCATTTCTATTAACATTTGAGCAGATTTAGAATCAAGTGCTCCTGTTGGCTCATCAGCTAATATAAGTTTAGGATTAGTCACTAATGCCCTTGCACAAGCAGTTCTTTGTTTTTGTCCTCCAGATACTTCATAAGGGTATTTTTCTAGTAAATCTTCTATTCCAATTTTTCTTGCTATATTTAACACTTTATTATCTATTTCACTTTTTTTAGTTTTATTTATAGTAAGTGCTAAAGCTATATTTTCATGAATAGTTAGTGTATCTAATAAATTAAAGTCTTGAAATATAAATCCTAAGTTTTCCTTTCTAAACTTTGCTATGTTCTTTTGATTTATTTCAGTTAAATCTTCTTTATCCAAATAAATATTGCCAGAACTAACATCATCAATTGTTGCTATCATATTTAATAACGTCGTCTTTCCTGATCCAGATGGTCCCATAACACCTACAAATTCACTTTTATATACGTCAAAAGTTATATCATCAACAGCTTTAACTACATTCACTTTGTTTCCATAATATTTTTCAACGTTTTTTATACTTAATATCTTTTCCATTTATCTCACCTCAATAGGATTGTACAACATTTAAACCCCATCTAATTAGATTTAATATTACTTTAATGTTACAATGTTGTCACCTTATATAAGTCTATTTCATAACAAAGCTTCCTTTTGGAAATACAATTATAACCTTTGTATATAAATTTTCCTTTGATTCTATATCTATTATTAATCCTAATTTTCCGCATAATTTTTTACATAAATATAATCCTATTCCTGTAGATTTGTTATTTAATCTTCCCCTGCTACCTGTAAAACCTTTTTCAAACACTCTATTTAATTCAGCTTGAGGTATCCCAAGTCCATTATCTTCTATTATAAGTTGAATTCCATTTTTAATATCCTCAGTATATATCTTCACCTTTGGATTTTCTGGATTTCTATACTTACTAGCGTTAACTACAATTTGATTTAAAATAAACTCAAGCCATTTGCTATCACAATATACATTTTTATCTACATTTTCTATTTCAACATCTATGTTATTCAAAATAAATATTTGTTTATTTTTTATTATTACTTTATTTATACAATTTTCTAATGACATTTCTTTTATTAAGTAATCTTTTTCTACTTCTTCACTTCTTGCATAAAACAGGGCCTGCTCTACACATCTATCTAAAGTCTCAAGTTCCTGTAGCACAATCCTTGATATCTTTGTCTTATTATTTTCTTCTATAAGTTTGATAGATGCTATTGGCGTTTTAACTTCATGTATCCACTGTTCAATATATTCTTTGTATTCCTTTCTTTCATTTTTAATAGAATTTATTTCTTCTCTCATTGACTTCCCAGCCTTTTTTAGTAAATAATAATAAGGTTCTGCTTCTAAATAAACTGGCTTATCAATAACCTCACTAATTAAATACTTTTTATCTAAATTGTCTATACTCTTTGAAATCTCATTGAAAAATGCTTTTCTATTTTTATATTGAAAGAATAAATAAGCTCCAAGCACTATGATCCATATAATTGATATTATCTTTAAAGTATCTAAAGTATTTCCTACACTAAAAAGAAAAACTAATAAAGTTATCAAGGCAATTGAGTTTGAAAATATTACTGAAAATCTACTTTTTAAGAAATCACCTAAACTCATACTAAATACCCTTGACCTCTTTTAGTTTTTATATAATCTTTTAGTCCAAGCTCCTCAAATTTACTTCTAATCCTGCCAATATTGACTGTAAGAGTATTATCATTTACAAACATAGAGCTGTCCCAAAGATATTCCATAATATCTACTCTAGATACTATCTTTCCATTATTATTTAATAAGTAATGTAATATTTTCAATTCATTTTTAGTAAGCTCAATGACTTTACCATTATGCTCAACAGTGCTTGATAAAATATTTATCCTAGCTCCATTATGTTCAATAATATCTGTTATTCCATCACTTGGATAAGTTCTTTTTAAAAGAGATTTTATCCTAGCTAAAAGAATTTGAGTATTATAAGGCTTAGTTATAAAATCATCTCCACCTAATGTTATGCCCATTAATTCATCTATATTAGTATCTCTACTTGTTATAAATATAATTGGAACTCTTGAAAAACTTCTTATTTCTGTACAAATTTTAAACCCATCACTTTCAGGCAAATTTATATCTAACAATATAAGACTCGGATTATTTTCTTTTACTAAATAAGAAATATTACAAAACTCCCTTGGTTTAATAATGGAATATCCATTACTAACTAACACATTTCCTATTCCATTTTGTAGTTGTTCATTATCATCAATTATCATTATATTATACATATTTAACAAATCCTTACTATAGTTATTCTTAATTTTTATTATACTATTATTAGATAGTTATAAATAATAAAGTTTTCCTTAAAAGTTGTATTTGATATTTGCATAATTGTACCCGTTATTTAGAAATATTTTTTATAGAAAATTGTGAAAAGAATATCGTATATTTTTATTAAAAAATCACATAATATGACATTATGCTGTCAAGTTATATAATTTATACTTTTAGATGAAACTTCTACGCGTTTAGAAAATATGCTAAGTAAATCATCATTATTTAATATAAACAAAGAATTTGAAGGAGAATGAAAATTAGTTATGAGTGAACCATTAAAAAATATTTATTCAAGTGAATTTTTAAAGGACTTTGGAGATAAAGTTCATAAAGTCTATACAGAATTTAATTCAGAGCTGTTTACAGCTTGTGTTTTATCACCTCCATGGGCTGAATTAGAGTTAAAAGCCAGAATACATAAGATCGCAGAGAAATTAGGCGAATATCTTCCAAAGGATTTTGAAGACGCTCTACAAATTTTATTTTTAATAAATGAAGACTGTGTTGGATTTCCATATTTATTTTTTCCTGACTTTGTCGCTACTTATGGACAGAATAAAAAACACTTTGAACTTTCAATGAATGCCTTAGAACGTTTTACAGAGCAGTCATCATCAGAGTTCGCTATCCGCCCATTTTTACTTAATGATCCTGAGCGTGTAATGGTCTATATGTTTAAATGGTCATTGCATAAAAATGAACATATTCGTCGCTTTTCCAGTGAAGGCTGTCGTCCCCGTCTTCCATGGGGAACATCACTTCCTATGTTTAAAAATAATCCATCACCAATTTTAAAAATTTTAGAAAATCTTATGGCAGACACATCACTTTATGTACGCAAAAGTGTAGCCAACAACCTAAATGATATTTCAAAAGATAATCCTAAAGTTGTTATAGAACTAGTAAAAAAATGGATAGGCTATAGTTCTGAAACAGACTGGATTCTTCGAAAAGGTTGTCGTACTCTAGTGCGAAATGCAAATCCTATAGCATTAGATCTCTTTGGTTATACAGATTTTTCTGATGAAAACCCTTTATTTAAGAATGTAATTTTTAATGTTACTCCAAAGGAACTTAAGATAGGAGATAGCTGTGAGCTTAATTACTCAATTGATATAGTACGTAATACGCCTTCACATATCCGTTTAGAGTATGGTATTGACTTTATAAAATCAAATTCACGCTTATCCCGTAAGTTGTTTTTCTTATCCGATAAAACTATGTCAGGTGGTGAACATTTATCAGGAATATGCACTCATAGCTTTGCAGATCTTACTACACGTAAACATTATCCTGGTATTCATAAAATTACATTACTTGTAAATGGAAGAGAAATTGCTCACAGTATACTAAATATTCTAGAAAGTAAAAAATTAAAAAACTCCCTTAGGAGTTTTCAAAACTAAGTTATTTTCAGTAAATTTGAACAAATTACTAAAAATAACTATCCACTTTTAATTATTAATTCTTAATTGGGCTGTCTATTCGACAGCCCCATAAGAGTTAATTTATACTCTACTTATTATTTAGAATTTTTTTCAGAGTATTTTACCCATGTATAAAATATAAGAATTATTCCTATAATAAGGCAGCTACCACTGATAGCTTCAATAAATCCTGAAAAAAATTGTTGATAAGCTTTTTCACCTGGTTCCCATATAACAGAATAAATTGCTGTAACAAATGATATTAATATAGCACATAAAGCTCCAACCAAAGATTCATTTCTCTTTAACTTTTTAATCTCATTAAGCAATGAGTTTATAGTTTTATTACTTTCTACTTCTGCATTTTCTTGTTCAATATATTCTCCTTTTAATAATTCAATCATTGAAACTTCTAATACTTTACTTATCTCTTCAAATAATGAACTATCTGGTAGACACTTACCACACTCCCATTTTGAAACAGCTTTATCAGTTACATTTAAATATTCTCCCAGTTCTGCTTGTGTAAATTTTTTCTTTTTTCTAGCATCTGATATAAATTTTCCGATTTTTTTTGTATCCATGATTACACCACCTTTAATAGTATAATAATTTCAAAGTCACTATATTGAAACCCACCACAAGTAGAATCGATAGAGTAAAAGTAGAATATTACAGGTTTAGTAAAAAACTCATTTATGATACACTTCTACGTATTACTTTTAAATGAGATTTTTACACTTTAAATGTTTTGAATAAAATTTAAAATGACTTTTTATATTTCTTAAAGTAGGCTGAACTTGAAAAAATAAAATAAACACCAAAAATTATAAAAAATATTGCGGAAAAATATAATTTCCCAATTAAATGCCATATTCCTATAGCTAACCATAGAACGCCTGAAATTGCATATAACTTCCATGTGATTTTGTTATTTTCTGCTTCACTTTTACATCTACCATACCTGCTTATTTGTTTAATTCTAGAGTTATAAGCTAAGTAAGGCATAAAATTAAAGATAAATATGAAAATATCAATTACTAATACTCCTAAGATAATCAGAAATATAGGTCTTATAGCTATTACAGAAACAACTAACAAGCTTATTAATACTATAGCTATTATTAAAGAATAGATTGTTCCCCTTCTTGTTTGATTTCTTACACGTGTATATTTATCTATTTCCGATTTACTATCACTATAAATAGGCTTAGTCCCAGCTTGCGCTAAAAAAATATGCATTTGGTTATTTATAGAAATAACAAGTTCCCATCCTGCTTCTTTGAATATGGTAAAATACTCTCCATCGGTATCCGATTGATAATCTAAACTATACACTATATTTTGAGGCTTATCTTTTCTTAGCTTATAGAAAAAACCTCCTACTATATCTTCTAATATCCAGCCTTGCCTTGCATAATTTTTTAGTTTTTCCATATCACCTTCTTCAGTAAATGCAAATCCACTAATCATTACATATTTACTTTTCATGAATATACCTCTTTTCTAATTTAAAAAATTTTCAGCAAATTTAACCATCTGTTTTTTACGCTCAATCTCTTTTATCAGCATCTCTCGTCCTTTATTTGTTATTTTATATACTTTTTTATTATCATCTGTGTCAGAACCTAACTCCACTAAATCTGCTGATAAAAGCTTTTTCAGTGTTGTATAAAGTGATGCAGGACCAATAGTAACTTCATTATTAGTAAGGTTCTCAATAGTTTTCATAATTAGGTATCCGTGCTTTTCCTCAATAACACTAGATAAAATATAAAAAGCAGAATCTGTTAGTTCCCCAATATCAATAGAATCTTTTCTTGGCATAAAATTCTCCTTTCTATTCTATATATCAATAAATGATACAATTGTCAAATATTCACATATATTATTTTGTAAACTCATACAAGTACTCATAATTTAAGTTTTTTTATTAACCAACATTAATTACTGTTGGTTAGCACTATTTTCTCTTTTCTATCCAATATTTAAAGTATTCTAAATTTTAGTTGGTTTTATCTTTCTATTTGCTTTTTCAAAGTTTCAATCATAAAAAATACAACCACCTATAAATAGCCCTTTAAACTATCTACAGATGGTCGTATTCAAGGTAAAGATAACTTTACTATGCTTATATATAATCAATTTCTCATACTCTTTATGGGTTTATTTCGCTGTTTTATTTATGAAATCAATTTCATAAATATGTTCACCATATTTTTTTTCGTTGTCTATAATTGTACCCTCTGTAAGAGAAATACGCAAGACGATTGAGTTAGGATTATCTTCGTCGCCAACTTCATCGAACCAATCAAAGACTTTTTTAAATTTCGCTCTAATTTCTCTGTTCTTCTCATCATTGACCCAACCGAGATTTTCAGCTGTGCCCTGGAAAGTATACCACCCTAAACCACCAACGGAAACCTCGTTATTCTTCTCAATTTGTAGCATCTTATTTTTTGTTACATCAGTAGAAACATAAAAAGTGCAGTCTTCATAATAAGCACATACCATACGGACAGCAGGACGAGGATTACCGACAGTGTTTAAGGATAGTGATATTGTTGCAAGAGCGATAACTTCCTCTTTGCCATTTCCACAACGTTCTTCTATAAGTTTCATCGCATTTTCATATTTACTCATTTTAATTCTCCTTTAAACTTAGTTATTTTATGTTGTGATTATAGTTAAATCACTTTAAAAGTGACCTAAGATTTACAATTCCCGCTTCAACCACAAAGCGGGACGGACACCCCCATCTCGTTCTGCTCCAAAACTACGAAAGAATACACTATTTCCATTAATCCCCACACAACCACCTGGGTTACCATGAACATATGCAGCAACACGATTAATACGGCCAGGCGACCGAAGCCACCACCAATAATCATAATCCATAAACTTTGCTATTCTCTTATTGTTGTTCTCGTCTTTTCTTTGAAACCAATAATTTTGTTTTTTACTCCGATTTTGCAGTTTTTTGCTGCTATCTCCAAAATATCTGCATACTACATCTTCAATGCCTAATAAAAATATACTGTCTTTCGTATCGTCTCCGCCCTTTGTGCCATACCATGGATTATCTAAATTTTTATTTGTTACTTCAATTATTCTTGATTTATCAGTATCATTGAATTTGTCATAAAATTCACCATTAAGATATTTTCTTAATCCACATTCAGCCCATTTTATATCTTTATAATCATCATGGTAAGGCCGTTGTTCTATAATATCTTCCGTTATAATTAACGCAGCATTGTCTTCTATGTAAAGCACACGCCAATTATAACCTCAGAAAGATAAAGATGATCCGATTTTGATATCTTCCATTTAAGCACTTCCCCTCCTTTTTGTTTTCATCAAGTGAGTTATTTCCTGCTAGTACTGGATTTGACTTTATTTCATTAAACTAATTATAGAACCTAATTCTAAACCTGTTATATTTAAAAATACTCTATCTATATCAAGTTCATTATCATACAATCTCTGTTATATTAAGTTAACATTTTCATCTAAATTATTTAAGTACTCTAATATATTGTTTCTTTTATTTTCTAAACTGCCTTTTACTATTGATTGATATTGTGTCTTTGTGAAAGCAGTTAGTTTTTTATTATCAAAGCCTTATGGTAACCATCTTGCATAATTTCATTGCTTATCAACTTTATAATATCCTTCACTTTAATTATAGCATATATTTCATTTATTAACATAATATTACACTTATAAAATACATATTGAAGTCCTATGTTTAATCATACAATCAGCACTCTTCATTTTTCATTCTTAATTTTGCTTTGCAAAATAAATCAAAGATTTTGAAACTTGTTTAAATTACTCCCACCTAAAAAATTTAATAGATACTCCAATACATATCACAGCAAGTATACTTATAACTAAAATTGGAAGCATTGCATTATCGATACTTAAATTAAGTGATGCACTTTTTAAAAGCTTTATCCCTTGAGTTAATGGTAAGATATCTGATACTTTCTGAAGTGCTATTGGCATAACCTCATATGGTAATGTTGCTCCTGAAAATATAAGCATAGGAAAATATAAAATACTTGCAATGACACCTGCTATTTTAGTATTTCTTGCTATTCCACCAACCATAAATCCAATACTGAATATTGATATCATTACCAATAAATATGCTCCTAGAAAATTTATCCATGAACCTCTAAGTTCAAACTTGAAAAATACTTTTGCTGTTAAATAAACAAGTGCTAATGAAACAATAGCGTATAAGGCATATACTACTCCTTCCACTGCTAAAATCATAGATGGACTAACTGGCGTTACCCTAAATCTTTTTAATATTTTTCTGTGACGATACTCAGATAATACTAATGGCAACCCCATAACACCACCTGCACATATTGCAATTGTTGATACAGCTGCAAAGGATTGTTCCATAAATGTAAAATCTGCTCCAGGAAATGCAGGTTTATCTCCATAAATAACTCCTAAAATAATAGTTGCTACTACTGGCATACAGATTGCAAAAATGAACATATCCATACCTCTTAGTGATAGTTTTAGTTCTGTCTTTAGCATTGTTTTAAATATTTCCATCATTAAATTCCTCCTCATCTACAAACCATAAATAAGCATCCTCAAATTTTTCATATGGACTTAGCTTCACCGCTTCTTCAATTGTTCCAGAAAAGTGTATTTCGCCATTTTTTAAAATACATATTCTATCGCACAGAACTTCAACTTCATCTATGAAATGAGATGTTAAAAGTATTGTGAGTCCTTGCCTCTTTAAATTTAATAAACACTTCCACACATCCCTTCTAGCTCTTGCATCTAATCCTGTTGTAAGCTCATCTAAAAATACTACCTCTGGATTAGGAATTAATGCTAATATAATAAATAACCTTTGTTTTTCACCTCCAGATAGTTCACTTATTAAATTTTTAGCTTTACCCTTAAGATTAAATTCTTCTAATAACTTACTGTAATCTAATGGATTCTTATAAAGAACTTTTGTTATTTCACACAACTCCTTCACTGTAATCCTATCCTGATAATTAGATTCTTGAAACTGTACCCCAACCTTCTGAAATAGCTGTTTTCTTTCTTTTTTAGGATCAATCCCTAGGATAGATACCTGTCCCCTCTCAAAATTCTTTGTACCTAAAATACATTCTATGATAGTACTCTTTCCTGCGCCGTTAGCCCCAAGTAATCCAAATACCTCACCTCTCTTAACTGTTAAACTAACATCTTTCACTACTTGAACATAACTATATGATTTATAAAGATTTTGAACTTTTATTACTTCCATATGTTATTACCTCCTTTTGACAAAATAATAACACCAGCACAAAGTCTGGTGTTAAAGTGTAGAGTTTATATTGAATTCATTTTTCATATATTCTAATTGTTTCAATATGCTATAAGCATTTTTTTCTGCATCACTTAAAGAAGTAAGAAGTTTGTCACATGATGTAATAATATCCTCACCCTTTTGTGGTTTATTGATCACCTCTCTAATATCAATATCCTTACTTTCTGATAATGCATTCATCATTCTTAAAATTGCTGAAAGAGAATAGTTAGCACAACGTAATGTTCGTATTATCTTTAATCTATTAATATCACTTTCAGTATAAACTCGATATCCATTCTGCTTTCTCTTAACTGTAAGCAAACAATTCATCTCCCAATTTCTTAATGTATCCATTGTTACTTGTAGATAATCTGCAGTTTGCTTTCTTGAGAAGATTATATCATTATCCTTAGCATCTATACCTAATAAAAGCTTCCTTGAAAGTTCTATAGCTTCTTCTGCATTTTTTTGCTCTTGTTTTATTTGATTAATGTAGTCATTTGTACAACTAATTGCTTCTAGAAACTCTCCCCTTGCAGATAACTTAACAATATTTATTATCTTTTTTCTAAGTCCATTTTGCAGAATCTCTACTTTAAAGGCAGTTCTAGCAAGATTAAACTGCTCTATATGATAGTCAGTAAATAATCTATAACCATTTGGTAATCTACTTGCCTCTGGTATTAATTTAAGCTTCTCGTACAAACGTACAGTGTTTGAATGTACTCCAACCTTTTTAGCTACTTCTGCTGTTTTATATATATTATCCATACTATTTGCACCTCCATGTTATTATAATAACACTTATACAAAGTATGGTGATATAGTGGAGAGTTTTATTTAGTTCTTGTTAAATTTGTTTAAATATAAGTAAACAACTGTAACCCTAATATAACTAATTATTTATAAAGTCAATGATCAACTTGTTAACCATATCTGGATTATCTTGATTTGAGTTATGACCTGCATGATTAATAAAATAAAATGTACAATTACTATCATCTTTTGCCCATGCCTCAGCAATTTTTTTAATATTACCTGTTTTGTCATCTGAACCACAAAGTAACAATACAGGTTTTTTAAACTTAAATTCCGGGTCATAGTGAAGGCATCCTATTAAATCTGTTATAATATCAATAAAGATTTTTTTATCTATCCTTTCAAAGCAATCTCTAACGTATTTCTTTACACTATCTTTGTTTCCACAAGCATTCGCGCTCTGTTTTATTAGTAACTTCCATGGATAGCAGTTAAATATAAACTTAGTGCATTTCAGTGAACACTTTTCCATAAATGTAAGCTTACCTGTGTTTTTTGTACAGTCAATCAGCACTGATTTCTCTACTAGTTCTGGATAATAATAAGATATTTCCTGAACCAGATTTCCTCCCATTGATTGACCTATAAGAATCGCTTTATCAATATTATAAATTTCATATAATTTTTTGCAGTCGCTAATCATATCTTTAAACTGAAATTTTTTCCCTTGCTCCAATTTAGATAAACCGTGTCCTCGAGAATCCCATGCAATTAAATTATAAGTATCATCAAATGCCTTAAATTGTTCATTGAACATTTCATGATTAACACCTGCTCCATGAAAAAATAATACCCATTTATTTGTTGTTCCCTTTCTATACCAGTAATGAATCTCACAATTCAAATTTTGAAATGCCAAAAGTCTGAATTTATCCTCCATAATTAACTCCTCCTTATAGTTTAATCACAAATTCTTCCTTGTAATAATATTTTTTCAAAGAATCCATCATATACTTAAACTCACTTACCTTCTGCTTCACTTTAGAAATATCCAAATCTTCTAGTCCTCCATGCAACCTTCTGCCGCAGAAAGAACTATATCAAGCAGTATCTTTACATCACTTGGATTCCTAAATTTATTATAATCGATAATCTTTAATATCTCCTCTTCCCCAGTTTGCAACATTATTTTTTTCCTTTTATCTAGCTCAAGCTTTATCTCTTCAAAGCTTTCCTAATATGCTCCTTTATAGACCAAAACGGTCAGTAGATTAGTTTTATTTTAAACCTACTGACCGTTTTTTAGAAGACCTAAAATTTAATATTCAATAATTTTGTAAACTAACTATAAATACCAGTGACCCATTTATCAAAAGTATTCACTTACTTATGGTACGGTTCAACGTAAGTTATTCCAAGTCTCCCTCACTAACCAATACCTCAAACCATTTCTCCCCGCTACCAATTTCATTTCTATTCTTATCTACAGCTATAATTCTTAAGTTTGAAGTATTATCTAGTCTCAACTTTTCTTTATATTCATTAATTGATTTTCTTACATTAAATCGACTTCCATCTACATAATGTAATATATATATGGTTTTATTGTAATCTTCTATTAATTCTCTAAATAAACCATTTATATGTCCGTCGTCACAATTAAAGGCAAACCCACACACACAAATAATATCTGATTCTTTAAATTTATTAAACATATCTACATACCTTTTAGACATCTTAACTGATGTTAATGGTTTTATGCCACTTTGGGTAAATAAAAAAGGTACTATTATATGTCCTTTGCTTTTATTTTCATCGAAGGATATTATTTTATTTAAATATGGATCATAGTAATCATTTATACATCCATTTAAGTAATAAACCTCTTCCTTAGTTATATCTTCTATAAATGAATTGTAGTTTGTTGTTCCTATTGCATTTATATCTACAAACTCTTTTAAATATAAAACATCATGATAATATCCATTACCTTCTTTTATTTTTTCTGTATTACTTTTAGCTATTGATTCTATATATCTCTTTACTGTATATAAAAATATAACTATTTTATTGAATTTTCCCCAATCAGTTTTTGGACTGTAAATATACCTCCAATTAGAATCAATTAACATTTGATAATCTAATGCTCTTGAATATATATCTTCTAATATTTGCAATCCAAATTTAGTTATTTTCTCTTCATTACTATATATTTCTTCTATATTTAAGTCTTCATTTTCTATTAATAGCTCTAAGCCTTTCATACCTGTATTGCTATAGTCTAATGTAAATATTGCTCCAAGATCATCAAATAAATCTATACTTTCTGGACTATCATAAAAAATTCCATCATTTAATCTATGTATTAAATCTTCACCTAATGATCCTATTAATAATTCAAGTATTGCTCTTGTTATATTTCTTATATTTATCTTAAATTGATAACTTACTTCTTCTATTTCTAAAAGTTTTAAAAATGCCGAAAAATAATTACTTCCAAAGATTGCATTATCTCCTCCCAATAATGGATTTAATTTTATTATATGAGAATAATTATAAGCTCCTAATTCCAAACCTGTTATATCTAAAAACACCTTATCAATATCAAGTCCATTATCATGCAACCTTTGTGATATTAAGTTAACATTTTCATCAAAGTTATTTAAGTAATCCAAAATATTATTTCTTTTGTTTTCTAAACTCCCTTTTACTATTGATTCATATTGTGTCTTTGTAAAAGCCGTTAGTTTTTTATTATCAAAGCCTTCTGGTAGCCACCTTGCATAATTTGATTGCTTATCAACATTATTTAATTGTTCTTTTAAATTTATCTTATCATCACTAGTATTCATTCTAAAAATATCAAGTGCAAATTTTCCACCCGATGGTAGCCCATAAGAACATTCAGCACCAGCTCCAAAAAATAAAGAAACTTTAGCCATAATCCTCTCTCCCCTTTTTTTATAATATTCCTAATGTTAATTATAACATATATTACATTTATTAACATAATATTACACTTATAAAACAAACATTAATTTCTCAGATATTAATGAAATTCTCATTTTTCTATTATAAGAAAAAATAGAACCTCAATAATCTGAAGGTTCTACTTTCTTTAATATAATATAAATTTATCTTATACATTATTAATGTTGATATTTCATCTTACTTAAGAAAACTATACTCTCTTAAATAAACTTAACCTTCTGACTGTATCTGCTTTTCTTTACTTTCACTAACTATACTTAATAAATACTCTTCTAATTTACTAATACTATTATCTATATTGAAGTTTAGTGCAGTTTCTCTTCCTCTTTTGCTTAATGATTCTCTTAATTCCTTATTAGTTAATACAGAAATTACTAAAGAAGATAATGAGTCTGAGTCATATACATCTGAAACTAAACCATTATATCCATTAGTAATAAATTCATTTATTCCTCCGCAGTTAGTTGTTATTACAGGAACTCCAGATGCCATAGCCTCTAATGGAGGCATACCAAACCCTTCATATACTGAAGTAAATAAAAATAAATCTGATTTTCTATAATACTCTGCTAAATCTTTTTGAGATGGCTTCTCTATAAAATTAATTGGAAAGTTAATGCCTTTTATTTGTGGAATTACCTGACATATCCAATTTACACTAAACCTATACCCCATATCCCAAACCTTTTGTAATGTTTGAACTGCTGTATTAAAACCTTTAAATTTTAAACCAGGGTTTCCTACTAATAGGATAGAGTTATTAAACTGGTGTGATTCAGTATAATATAAATCAATATCTATAAAATTAGGTATTATATATGATTCTCTATTAAATCTCGCTTTTAATACTTTACTTATAGTTTCCGATACGCTAGCTAAGTTAAAATTACACCTATAAATTTTTAATAGTTCTTCTCTATAGGGGTGTTTAGATGATAAATCCCCGTAATCACCAAAAATGAATTCGCTTCCCTGTTCACAGTAAACTACTGGTATTTTACTATCCTTCAACTCATAAATTTGATTAAAAAATCCACATACTACAACATCACATTGATCTATATATTCTATATAAGATTTATCTAAAGGAACTATTACCTCTTGATCTATTTTTGTATCAAACCACTCTGGAATAACAGTATCTCCCTCTTTTCCTTTAATAAATCCAACTATTTTATGTCCTCTTTTCCTTAATTCTTTCATCTGTGACAAAAGCATCTTCAGTCCACCAGTTAAATTCTTATGAGGAAGTATATATCCTATAGATAGTTTCTTTTTATCTATATTGCTTTTATCTATATTAATAATATTATTAAATTGTTTATTTATATTTTCTTTCGGGAAAATTTGAAATAATTCTGCAAAGTTATATCCAATTTGAACTTCTTTATAAGAAAAATCATAATTTATAAAGTCTATAATAGACCACTTACTCTTATGTTCTTCATATTTATTACCTAAATACTCTTCTTGCTTTGCTGGATATCTTGGTGTAGATATTATTAATGACTTATTAACATGATTCATAAGTTCCTTAATAAATTTTTTCCCATCTTCTTTTTCAAAATGCTCCAATACATCTATAAGTAATATACAATCATACTTTGGAAGATTCTTTATTACCTCCCTAGCATCTCCATAATATATCTTATTGTACACATAGTCATGTATAGGATTTTTATATTTTTCAAAAGCTTCTATACCTTCAATGTTTATTAACCATTGATCCTTATTATATCTTTCAAAAGGCAAATCAAGTATTTCCCTCACCATTAAACCATACTTTCCAAATCCTACTCCTATATCTAAAATTGACCTAGGATTTTCACTCTGTATCTGATCTAAAATACTAGAAATTGCTTGGTACCAACTTGTAGGCATCTTTGCTCTCCTTTATACCTTTAAATTTTCTAATAGCTATAATATACTCAAAACCTTCTTTTGTTACAATTATTGAGCACAATAGACTAATTTAATCATATATTACTATATACTATTTAAAATCTATTCACTTATTTACAAGGAGATTGGTAACATGTCATTAAGTTTATGTATGATTGTAAAAAATGAAGAAAATACATTGTCTCGTTGTCTCGAAAGTGTTAAAGACATCGTAGATGAAATTATATTAGTTGATACTGGTTCTACAGATAGTACAGTTGAAATAGCTGAAAGTTATGGTGCAAAAATATTTTTTTATAAATGGGATAATAGTTTTGCAAATGCTAGAAATTATTCTTTAAGCAAAGCTTCAAAAGATTGGATCCTAATTATGGATGCTGATGATGAATTAGTAAAGGAAGATAAAGATAAAGTAGCTTTACTCATTAATAATGAAGAAAATAAGTTAAATGCTTATTTTGGAGAAACGCTTAGCTACTCTGGAGATTTAAAAAATTATAATATATATTCTAATTTGAATATTAGATTTATAAGAAATGGTAAAGGCTATAAATTTATTGGTGACATCCATGAACAAATTACACCTGGAAGTGAGGATGAAAAAAAACAAGTTTTCTTAGGGTTAGTTGATATAAGATTTTATCACTATGGGTATCTTAACGAGACTATTATAAAAAAAAATAAAAGAAAAAGAAATATGGCTATAATTGAAAAGATGCTTAAGAATGATCCAAATAATGCGTTTATGCTTTATAATATGGGAGTTGAGTATTCTGCTAAAGGAGACTATTCTGAAGCCTTAAAGTATTTAAATAAAGCATACAAGAATTTTACTCCTACAGCTGGCTTTGGATCAAAATTAATTTTAAAAATGATTTCATGCCACGAAACTTTAAACAATCTTGATGAATGTTTAAAATTAATTGAAATCGGACAAAAATATTATCCTGCCTGTACTGAATACGAATTCTGTAAAGCAAATATATTTTATAAAAAGCGAAAATATCTATCAGCTATTGAGTCTGCTAAAAAGTGTATATCTATGGGAGAATCCCCAGTGCTTCTAAGAGAAATTTCAGGTATTTCTACCTATAAATCATATTATCTGCTAGGAATTATTGCATATAATATTGGTGCCTATGATGATGCTTATGATTATTTAAATACAACCCTTAAAATAAATTGTAAATTAACAGATGCTCTTTTTAAAATTTCTGAAATATTATTTAAAAACAATACTGATATTAAGCAAATACAAAGTCAATTAGAAAGCTACTTTGATACTATAGATGAGGACACTACCTTTTTACTATCAAAAGTCTTTTCTATACAAAATAAGTTTGACATAGCTTATGATTATATTAACAATATAGAGGAGTCTACAGAAAATACTCAAAAAATTTCTTTTTATAAAGGTATTTATTTGTACTACCTAAAAAATTATACAGCTGCTTTAGAAAATCTCAATAAAGTAACTGATGAAGAATATTTAAATACTTCAGTATACTGTTGTATCTTGTGTTCTCTATTTACAGAAAGATATCAAGATGTTGATAATTTAATTAGTGTTGCTAAAAACTTTAATGAGCCAGAAGAAATTATCATATATAATAGCTTTATATCATTGATTAAAGGAAATTCAGATACTATTTTAGAAGATACTGTTACCTCCAAGAGCCTATTGCAATCTATATTTAATCTTCTGGAAGTTCTTTTAAGAGGAAACTGCTTTGATGAATTTAATAAGGCCCTAAAGCTACTTAATCACATTAGTGATGATAGCATATCTTTAAATTTAGGTAAGTTATATTATAAATATGGCTATTTGGATTTTTCCTATAAAGAGTTTATTAAATCTATTAAAGTAAATGAAAAAATAGATGTTACTTCGCTGTCTATAATGAATTCAATTCTTCTGCAAAAAAAATCTTAAGTTATTTCAACATTACTTAATATTTATATCACATTCATTAGTACTCTATCATATCTTATGATAGAGTACTAATTATTCAAAATAAAACTATGGAGATGATTTGCAATGGCATTTAATGCTAACTTTGATAGTCCTCAAACTGCATCTGGTAGATATGTTAGTATCCTTGGTACAGTTCCAGCTAATACTGCATTTGTAGAAGTTATGCAAATAACAGTTTCTAGATTTGAATCTGGATTTGAATATTTTTATCTAACAAAGGAATACGTTAATTCAACCTCCTCACCAAGTGCTGTTAGTGAAAGTATAACAATCGCAGCTGTTCCTGTGATTTCTGCTTCTGATGCAGTTACCTTTACTTCCTTCGGTGCTATTATAGGTGAAGTAGACCTTCAATAAGAATAAAATATTAAAGGCTTCATTTAAAGAAACTAAGGTATAAAGAATTTTAAAGTGAGTTTCAATAAAATACCATGTAATAAATAAATTATTGGAACTCATTTTCTTCTTATATATATCTCTATCATGAGGTGGTAAAATGGCAAATATAATTATTCCAGCAGCAAAGAGTCTTACTGTTACAAGTAAATATCCAGATAAAAGCTTAAATGAGGGCACAATAACAATAGGATTTGATAATAAAAATACTTACTATAGCTATTTATTTTTTGATGTTTCATCTCTACCTTCTGATATTGTTATATCTAGTGCTGAGCTTGTACTTTTTAAAACTGATCAATTTTTTAATAATATTGATCAAAAACTATCAATAAGTCCGCTGAGAGATTACTTCAGCACATATACAACATACAACAATGCTCCAAATTATGATCACTATTCAATAATAAATTTTTACCCACTAACATCTAAAGTTGCCGTGACAATAAATGTCACTAATATAGTTTCTGCGTGGATAAAAAATAGGCCAAGTAATAAGGGGATTATTATCTATGGAAGGAGTACTGGTACTATTGTAAATTTTGGCTCAGTAAAAAATCATGATACTTATCTAATTCCATTTCTGAAAGTTCACTATGAGCATCTTGGTGATATCAGATATAATAAAACTATCTGTAGAGATCATAACACTAAAAATTGTAATGAAGAATGTCTTAAAATATGCAAGGACGAACTTGAAGAAATGTTTGCTAAAATTTGCAAAGATATTTGTTGTAGACCTAATCCACCACCAGTTCCACCTACTCCAAGCCCAAATTCTGGTACTATTGTAGATGTTGATGTTACTGGAAATGTAGCCCCTTATTCAGTATATAATATAATTATAGAAGTTGAAGTCACAAGGGCTCTAACTGGACAAAAAGACTATTACTATACGTCTGATGTTTATATTAATTCATCGAACGCCAATAGTTTACCTATAAATAAAACCTATCAAATTGCGGTAGTACCTGAAATTCAACCTGGAGATACCCAGTCAGTGAACTTATATGGCTCATATAAAGGTCCTGTGATAAATCCTTAAGAAGGATTCAGTAACCATACACATTAAAATTACTTTCATATTTAATTAATTTACTTCTTAACTTTTATTACCTTCTAGGACCTTTTTTTATTAAAGGTTTATTCTTACTATTGCATTTATTTATTCTAATATTTGTAATATAAATTTAGTTTATTTGATATCTTTTAAATAATTCATAAATGTCGATTATTCATATCATAAAAAAAATAAAGGCAGATTCTAACTTTTGCGTAAATCTACCTTAAATTTCTTAATCTTCATCTATCTTAGGAACTTTTCTACTAAATTCAATTTGAAGATTAGAAATATTATCTTCTAATAATGAATTTTCTTGATTCTTAATATGCTTATCAAAGAAAGCTAAGGAATAATCGTTAACTATTTTTATACATTCAAAGGAATCTATTTCTCCAACTCCAAGCTTTTTAGCTAAAAATGGTGATATTCTTGGAAGGTCTGTAAAATTTAAATGCCCAGAATCCTTTATACATAGTGAATATGCAGCATTTTTAGAATTGTTATAAGCTTTTATATTTGGTAGGTAAGCATCGTTTTTACCTTCATTCTCTTGAAATAAAGCCCCATACATTAACATAAGAGGTTTATTAAAGTCTTCTTCTGTGATTATTTCACTATTATCACTATTTAATCCTTTAATGTCTCCTATCATAGTTCCATCAATAACAATAGCAGCCTTTACATCTTCTCGATTTCTTGCAACCTCAGCTGATGCAGCTCCTCCAAGAGAATGTCCAAAAAGTCCAATGTTATTTAAATCCATATGTCCCTTTAAAACTTCACCTGATGTTCCCAGATTTCCTACTTTTATACTATTAATTACAAGTTCAATATCCTTGGTTCTTAAATCTAGCCATGAATGAGTAATATCAAAAGCCTCTTGTCCTTTTATATCATCTAACTGAACTCCTATTGCTTCATTTAAAAACTCATTATTTACAATTGCTGATTTACCATCTGCAAATGAAGTATAGAAAGCTTGATAAGTATGATCAATACTAGCTACAACATATCCATGACTAGCTAATTCTCTACAAGTTGACGCATTACTCATACGCATACCAAAAGCACCATGAGAGAATATAACTAAAGGATACTCTTTCTGTGCATTAGAAATTTGAGCACCTTCCATATCATACTTAACAACTTTTCCTTCTCTATCTGAAGGATACCAAAACTGAACTGCAATTTTACGATTACCACTTGTTTTAGAAAGTGTTTCTATACGATTATCATCTATAAAATCTACAACCACAGTACCTACATCGAAGTTACCTGTTGGTTCTGGAAGTGAATGAAAAGGTAATACAACTGTTGGAATAAATACACACACTGCTAATAAAAATAACTGAAATACTCGACGAATACCAGCTAACAACCCATGTTTTGGCTCCTTATGATTGCGTCTAAAAATTCTTGGAATTGAAATTAGAAACATTATTATTGTGAATATATAAAGTGGAATAAATCTTGTTACTATAGTATTCTTATCAATGAAAAGGTGAAGTATAAGAACACCTACAGCTGCCAAAGGAGTAAAATCAATAACTCTAGGTATTTTCTTACTGGTCATTAATGGCCATAAGAGCATAGGAATATTTAATACTATTATAAGGATTTCTAAAATAGTTAACATAGTGAACCTCCACAAACTTACAATTTATTATATATTAATTGTATTCCATGGAAGTCTTTTACACATCTGTCTGAAGTAACAACTTAAGTCATAATAATATATGACTTGAATCATATATTTAATTGCTTGAATTCTCTTTAATAGCATATAAAGTCAATTTACTTCTATCCTCCACTTCCAACTTGCTATAAAGGTTACTTATATAATTCTTAACCGTACCAACTGAAATATACAGCTTTTTAGCTATTTCTGTATTTGACATGCCTTCTCCCACTAAATTAAGTATTTCTCTTTCTCTATTGGTAAGCTTTAATTTAGTATTTACTTCTTTCGAAATAATAGAGATTTCTTGACTATCTTTATTCATAGACTTGAAATCACTATAATTTATAGATTCTGAAATATGAGAAATTACCTTTGCTGCAATTTCTGGTTGCATAATTGAGTTTCCTTTATAAGCATCTCTAATAGATGATACTAATTTTTCAGAAGACAAATCTTTTAGAATATAACCCACTGCTCCATTTTTTAAGGCATCTATTATAAATTCATCATCATCAAAAGTTGTTAAAATCAATATCTTAACCTCTGGATATTGCTGTTTTATAATTCTAGTACACTCCACCCCATCCATAATCGGCATACGTATATCCATAAGTATTACATCTGGCCTTACACTAGGTAGTTTTTCTAAAGTATCTTTTCCATTTTCACACAACTGAACCACTGTTAAATCATCTTCTAAGTCAAGTATGGTTTTAAGTCCTTCTCTCATCAATCTTTGATCATCTGTAATCATTACTTTAATTTTCACTTTTTATAACACCTCACAAGGAATTAATACATTTGTTTTAAAACCTTTTCCTTTAGAACTATAAAATTCTACAGTTCCTTTTAAACTTTCAACTCTTTCTTCAATTCCTTGAGTTCCATATCCTTTTTTAAGATTTGAACATCCAATTCCATTATCATTTATACTTAATTTGAATATATTATCTTTTATTTCCATATTAATTTCAATTTCAGATGCTTGTCCATGTCTTATAGAATTTGTAATACTCTCTTGTATAACTCTAAATAATGTAATCTCCATTTGTGATTCTAATTTTAGTTCTTTAGGTAGTAAATTGTTTAAGGTTACTTTTGCCTTGGTATTCTCCATTGTTTCATTGATAATAGCATTAATAGATGAAAAAAAAGATTTTTCCTCCATTACTTCAGGTCTCAATGCTTTTATACTTCGTTTTACATCATTAAATCCACTTCTTGATAATTTCTGTGCCTTTTCTAATTCTTCAGGAAGCCTATAAGGAGCTTTTGATGCTAGTTTTTTGCAAGCTTCAAGTTGGATAATCAAGGTTGTTAAGGTATGTGCAAGAGTATCATGAATTTCTCTAGCCATTCGAGTTCTTTCTTTTTCCACTATAAGTTTTTCCGCTGCTGCTGAACTTTCTATAAGCTTCTTATAGGTTTCTTCTAGCTCTTCATTCATTCTTGCTAGCTTTTCCTTTTCACTAATTTGAACCTTTACTAAATAACTCATACCAACCACAAAAGCTATTGCAACTCCATAGTTAAAAATCATAGCCAAAAAGGACTGCATAGCTTGAGTAAATCCATTTTCTACGATATATATAGTAAATGTAGAACTTAAATAAACAATGATTAAGAATATTGAATATATGAATTTATGTATAATTACCGTTGAAGATACAAAAACAAAAAATAAAAGCAAATTGATATTATTTTTATCAAAAAAGCTTATTGATAATATAAGAATCATTTCAAAGGTCATACTTATTATTATATAGGCTATCGATTTATTCTTTGAAACTATGAAATAATCTCTTGAGTAATTAACCAAAAATACAAGCACAATAGTTGGTATAATATATATCAAGCTTTGAAAATTGTTATTAACAATTAATAGAATTGTGGCAGAAATATAAGTAAATAACTTTATCCAATTTGTAAAATTTCTAATATCAAAAATCTTTGTCATAAATTCCCCCATAACACTATTACTCTTAATTATATTACTTTGGATGTTTTCTATTGTATATACTACTTTTATTATATTCCTATTAGAATTATCTATCAACTTATAAAATTACTTTAGTTTATACATATACAAATGTAGATAATCTTTTACTTAGCTTTATTACAAGTTTCTAATTCCTAGTTTAATTACCTATTTTATTTCTTAATTCTTTTTTCTATTTAGATTAATATTTTTACTGTTTGACATAGAATTACAAGGTATAATATAATCATTACGATAAACTTTTGTTATTTAAAGATTAAATGAATATAGTTCATTTACTAGGAGGTAAAGGAATGAATCAAGGACAAGAACAATTTTTTACTTTTATTTTAGAAAGAGTACAAGAAAATAAAGTTGAAGAAGCCAAAGCATTACTAGCTGAAAGTTTCAAAAAACAATCTGAAGGTACTTTTACACATGATTATATTTCAAAATTTATTCCTACAATGATTGCTTTATTGAAACCAGAAAATGTTGAAGAGGTTCAATCAATCATGGTACAGTTTTCTAAGAATTTAAAGCATTAAAATAAACTAAAATACTTTAAATAAATAAGGGCATTACTTTTTATGGTAAGCCCTTTTTAACATAGTTTTTTCTTTACTATAATTTTAATTTATTACTTATGTTCCGCAAAATGTTCTATATTTGTTATTTGAAGGCTCTGGCAGCGTTGAGTACTCATATTGTTCTTTTGAATATGCAAATGGCTTTGAAAGAGCATCTAAAAGTCTATCCATAACTCCATAATCATCATTTTTTGAAGCAGCGGTTAATGCTTCCTCTACCCGATGATTACGTGGAATTATATAAGGATTAGAATTTTGCATAAGTTGTTTAACTGATTCTTTTGTTTCTGGCTGCCTTGTTAATCTATCTTCCCACAACTTATTCCATTTGCTAAATTCAGATGTACTAAACATTGCAATATCATCTTTTTTGTCGAGAGTTAATGAACTAAAGGTTTTGGTATAATCAGCACCATATTTATGCATCATATTTAAAAGATTTTCAATTAACCTTTCATCTTCAGTTTCTTCATTAAATATTCCAAGCTTTGACCTCATTCCAGATAACCAATTTTTCTTATATATATTTTCAAACTCTAAAACTGAATTTTGAGCCATTTCTATAGCCTCATCTTGATTTTCATGTATTAATGGTACTAATGTTTCAGCAAATCTTGCAAGATTCCATGCTGCAAGTTTAGGCTGATTTTCATAAGAATATCTTCCTTGAACATCAATAGAGCTAAATACTGTTTTAGGATCATATACATCCATAAATGCGCAAGGCCCATAATCAATAGTTTCTCCACTAATTGTCATGTTATCTGTATTCATAACTCCATGAATAAATCCAGCTAATTGCCATTTTGCTATAAGTTCTGCCTGTTTTTTTATTACATTTTGTAAGAATAATAAATACCTATTTTCTTCATTGATTATATTAGGGTAATGCCTATTTATAGTATAATCTGTTAATTCTTTAAGCTCATGAATATTTCCAAATCTTGCAGCAAATTCAAAAGTTCCTACACGTATATGGCTTGATGCAATACGAGTTAATACTGCTCCTTTTAAATAACTTTCTCGGATTATTGACTCCCCAGTTGTAACTACAGCTAAACTACGTGTTGTAGGAATCCCAAATGAATTCATTGCTTCACTTATAATGTATTCTCTTAGCATTGGACCCAATGCCGCTTTTCCATCTCCGCCTCTTGAATATGGTGTTCTACCTGAACCTTTAAGTTGAATATCTACACGTTCTCCTTTAGGAGATATGTGCTCTCCTATTAATACAGCTCTGCCATCTCCAAGCATTGTAAAATGTCCAAACTGATGTCCTGCATATGCTTGGGCAATTATTGTAGATTTATCTAGAATTTTATTTCCTGCAAGAAACTCCACACCTTCATTGCTTTGTAAAAATTTTGAATCTAATCCTAATGAATTTATTAATGAATAGTTAAGAGCAACTAATTTAGGTGATGGAACTTTGCTTGGGGTTTGTACAGTAAAAAATATATCTGAAAGCTTTGAATAACTATTATCCAACTTAAAACCTTTATCTCTTAATTCTTTCATATCTTCTCCTTTTCTTAACTTTATATAAATATTTAATTATTCATTTTTAGTTTTTGCTTCTAATAACTTATTATACATGTATTAATTTATATTTTTACAACACTCAACTCTAATAATTATTATTTTTAGAAAAATACTATTATTTATATATTATACCATATATAAATTATTTATTAGTTTTTAAATCATAAAACTAAAATAAAAAAAGATTATGAAGTTCTACTATTTTCTTCATAATCCTAAAACTATATTTTTACTTCCATTAAAAGAGTTATATTTCTTTAAGTGATTCTATTATATTATTTTCATATATTCCACCGTGATAACATATTATTTGATCAATATCATATTCTAAAAGCTTTTTAATAGATTTTTTAGCTTCATTTATGTCCAAAGTATATTGTGGCAATGCAATATCTAATTTTCCATTCTCTAAAACTACAGCATCACCGGCTATTAATGATTTGCTTTCTTTATGATAAATTGATATGTGCCCTGGCATATGTCCTGGTGTAGAAACTATTTCTATTCCTCCACAAAAATCAAAACAATCTTTATCCTTTAACTCCATATCTACCGTACAACTTTCAATTGACTCTAACATTGCCTCAAAGTTTCTTGCACCTTCCTTTTCTTCTTCTGGTAAAGTATTATATATAAACTTTGCTTGTTGTAATCTTAATGACTTTTTGTCACCATTTATATACGGAGCTTCTTCTTTAGATGCTAATATCTTTATGTTAGGATATTTTCTCTTAAATGCTGTTAAAGATCCCATATGATCGAAATCATGATGAGTTATAATTATTTTAGATAATTTTTTAATATTAATTCCATCTCTAACTGCAGTATCTTCAATCAGTTCTAAAAAATTAGGATATCCACAATCTATTAGAATCATTTCATTTTCATCTTCTATTATCACTGGATATAAAATATTAATTTCATTATTAGAAGTAAATATTACCTCTAATATATTAATCTTGCTCATAATAACCCTCCTAAAATATACTACGATATTATAAATTTCGTATCATTTTAATAAGTCTTTCTTATCCTTTTAACATGCTTTTTTCTTTCTCTAGTACTATTTATATTGGCTCTTTTTACTAAATTATATATTTCTTCTATTTCTTCTTTTGAAATTTTTATATCTGATGAATATCTTTTTATAAATTTCTTGAGCTTCTTTAATTGAATCACTGGAGTCTCCGCTTTTACTTTTTTAGCTTTGATTTATCTGTAAATACTATTATTGAAATAAATATATCCTTCTTATGTAAATACTCTTCTAAAGCTTTTACATGTCCATAATTTTGTCTTATTGGATTATAAAATTGATTTTTATTTCTATTTATAATTTGCGTCCAGTATTTTGAATATTCTTCCCCATATATTAAGCCGCTATAATCCTTCGTTTCTATTACAAATATTCCCTTTTTCCCTATTAAAATATGGTCTATTTGGCTTGTACCAATATCTCTTTTAATCATTATATCACTTAATAATTTGTATCCTGATAATTTACTTAAAATATTATTTACTTTTTCTTCACCTAAATTTATTTTTTTTCTAGATTTTATTTTACTAATTATAATTAGTACTACTATTATTAATAGCATTGTAATTATCATTATCTTTTGTATGTTCATATTGAATCTCCTAGCTTTACTTTAACGTCTTGAATTTTTACTTATATTTTATAATTTATAATATTCTTTGTAAATAAGAAGAAAAGAAATTAAAAAATAGAGATAATTTAATATCTCTATTTAAATAAATAGTTAAATTTTAAATCTTTGTATCATTTCATTAAGCTTTTGAGCTAATTCTGCTTGACTTTGAGCTGTTACAGCTACTTGTTCTATAGCCTTTGTAGTTTCATCCATACTTTCTTTTATTGTAACTACTTCTTCACTTGAACTTTGAGATGATTCTGCCATAGTTTGTACAGCTTCACTTACTTGTCCTGCTGTAGCTGCAATTTCTTCTGACATAGAAGCAATTTCATCAGACATTCTACTTACTAAATCAGAATCACTATAATATTCATCCCCAGTTTGTTGATATGCGTTAAATTGCTCATTTACATTTTTATTTATAAATTCCAATATATCTTTTCCTGTATCTATACTAGTTTTAAATGCAAATTGAACCTGTTTAATAGTTTCCTGTATATCTATTACTGATTTTTTAGATTCTTCTGCAAGTTTTCTTACTTCATCTGCTACTACAGCAAAACCTTTTCCTTGTTCTCCTGCTCTTGCTGCTTCTATTGCTGCATTTAATGCAAGTAAGTTAGTTTGTTCTGCTATGCTTCCTATAGTGTCTGCCATAACCTTTATTCTATCTACTACTTTCCCATCCTCAATGGCTTTTTGCATATTTTTTTGCTTTTCAACATATACATTCTTTGTATCTAAAATTATTTGCTCACTATTACTTTTAGCTTTGATAGCTCTTTCTTTAGACTTATTTGCATTATTACTTCCTTCCATAGCAGTTGATGCTAATATTTCTATACTTGAATCTACTTCTTGTACAGAAGCACTTATTTCTTCAGCTGTAGCACTTGATTCTTGAATCCCTACCGTTATATTACTTATTGATTCATCAATAATTTCTGCCTTTGACAATAACTCCTCTGCTGTTGCTGAAAGTTCTTCTGATGCTGCACTTATATCTTGAGAATTATCCACAATCATTTTTATTAAATTATTTACATTTTCCTGTGCAGTATTTAAAGCAATTCCTGTTTGTCCGAATTCGTCTTTTCTTGTAATGACAATAGGACTTGAAAAGTCATACTTTGATAATCTTTCAGCAAGGTCTTTTATTTTATTTAATGGTTTTGTTATTGAATTGCTTATTACTGTAGCAAAAATACTCATTAATATATATAGTAAAATAGTAGAAATTATTATTATGTACATTATTCTTTTGTACTCTGATATATTATTTGAATTAGCTACTTCAGCTAAATTTTCATTTATATCAATACTTTTTTGTAATTTATTAAACATAGATTCTACTTTAGGAGCAACGTCTGAATTATAAATATTAATTGCTTCATCATATTTACCAGATTGTACAAGTCCTATTACACTATTTCTTAATTCTCTATAACTTTTTAATTCATTCTCAAATTCTACATGTATTTTTTCTTCTTCCTTAGTAAGTTCTAGTGATTTGTATTCTTGAATATATTTATCATTTTCTATTTGTATTTTACCAATGATATTTATTTGATCTTGTAATTTATCTTTATCTTTCATATAAACAATTTTTATTAAACTGCTATTATCATAATTTAAATTTGATTTAACTAATCCTAAATTTTTGATAGACATTAAATTATTATTATAAATTAATTTTGCATTCCTATTTATAATCCCAGAACCTACTATTCCTTGTACGCCAATTATCAATGCTGATATACATATTATAGAAAATACAATAGTTAATTTTTTCTTTACTGACAAATTCATAAAAAACTTCATTTCATTTCTTCCCCCTACTTTAGTTGTTTCTTCGATTATTTTCTGAAAATATATTGCTATCTATCACTCTTCTCTTATTTAAAATATCATTTTCTTATTATCGGACTTTTTTATTAAACTTTAACAAATTTATGAAAAATTTAATTTTAATGACTTATATTATAAAAAAACAATCATAAACTATCTTAATATAGTTTATGATTGTTTTTATTTTATAACCTTTTATATAAATCTTTGATTTGTAAATTATTGACCTTAACAGCTTTCTTCCATCCCATCTCTCCAGCAATCTTATAAGCAAATCTTGGGAAATTTGCTTTAACAAATATATTATTATCCTTTGAAGACTTTATAATATTGTCTGAAATAATATTTAGTGCTTTTCCTAAATTCTTCTTAGGCCCATGTCCTATTGGAACATTTTTAACTGAATGTAGGATAGGACCAGCACCAATACCAGCTCCTTGCCCCCATGTAAGATTGCATTTTATGCACCAGTTTTCAAATATTTCAAGAGCTAATTTATTTTGCTCACCTTCATAAAATCCACAGTTAGCTAGTGCATAAACTTTAATATCCTTTTCTTTTATATTATTAAAAATTTCTTCTAATTGTACTAAGCACTTTAATAAATGAGATGGAACTCCGTCTACATATAAAGGAAAAGCAAAAACTAAAACATTAGAATTTATTATTTCTTCAACTACATTATTATCTAATTTAGTACTCCTAAAACTATATTCACAAATACTAAGCTTTTTATTTACTTCGTTTTCACTATTATTAAAAAAATTTTTTAGTTCATTTAATATGAGTTCTGAAGCACTATACTTTACTTTAGGACTTCCATTAATTAAAGCTATTTTCATAATATCTGTTCTCCTAATTCATTTATATTATTAGAAAATGTTATATTTGATATATCCCAGTAGAGATTTATACAATTAGCTTTTACTATACTTCTAGCAGTTTGCTTTTCTTTTTCTGTTATTTTATTTCCATAAAACCAGACCTTAATACAAACATTATTATCATATCTTCTTTGATGATGCATTTCTCCATTTTTTATCTTAAAAAAAGGATGTACATAAGAAATGCTTCTATCTAAAACATTTTTAACAAATGGGCTAAATCCTCCATAAAAGCATTGGCTTATTATTATAACTTCTCTACATTTTGATAAGTATTTTCCCATATCAGCATATTTATCTCTTATAACACAAGCTCCAGGTGTTTTTACCCAACAACCAAAACACCCTATACAATTATGAATACTTTCATCATCTGAAATTATAACTGTATCTTCTAAACTACTAGAAAACTCTTTTTCAAATTCCTCTTTTTTTAGATCATGTATTATTAACCTCATAATAGCACCCCACTTATAATTATTAATTCCCCTATTCCTAATATTTTCTAAATAATTTCATATTTTTATTATGAACTAATAATTTGATAATTTATATACTTTTATTCTAATTTTTTCTACTTTTGTAATTAAACTTATTTCTACGCTTCTTCAGTTTTTAATTGTGTTATTAAAACTTTTATATTAGCTTTGCTAATATTCTCACACTCTTTAAATGTATCGCATATATTAATGCTATACATCTAAGAAAGGAATGGTAAATATGCATAATGAGTATTATGGGTATAATTTACCTTATTACCCTAATACACCAATGTATAGCTTAAACAATATGTATAGAAGCTACAACTATCCTTATTACCCTGATATGCTAATGTATAATAATCCAAATAATATTTATAGAGGATATCCACATCCTTATTATATTAATACTGCAGCATACAGTCCAGAATTCTATAATCAATTTAGTGATCAATATGTTCCTTTTACTAATGGAAGAGACTCTTATTTTAGATCTGATCTTCAGGAACCTGAAGATAATAATTTAATTAACCTAATGGATTATGGTCCAGAGCCATTTGTAGTTAATATCGATGAAGCTACTAAACAAAATAGTAATTTCCGTACTGCTTTATGGACAGGAACCCATCTACAAGTTACATTAATGAGTATTGAAGTTGGTGGCGAAATAGGCCTAGAAATGCATCCTGATACTGATCAATTTATAAGAGTTGAAGATGGTATGGGAGTTGTTAGAATGGGCAGCGATCAAAACAACTTAGATTTTGAAAGAAGAATTCGTGACGACTTTGCTGTAATGGTACCAGCTGGTACTTGGCACAATATAGTCAATACTGGATCTAAGCCACTTAAAGTATATTCTATTTACGCACCCCCTCATCATCCACAGGGTACAGTTCATAGAACAAAAGCAGATGCAGATGCTACAGAAACTGAAAGTTCAAATGTAAATAACACTAGAAATACTCGTAGCTATTGGTAAAAGAATCAACTTTTTCATAAAAATTTTACTAAGTAATAAGGATAATAAAAAGCCCAAAAGTATTGTATTTTATATACTTTGGGCTTTTTATTATATTTGTTTTTCAATTTATATTTAACTTAATTATTGTTTATTAATTTCCTTAGTAAATATCCATTGCTTTTCTTTAATATTTCTACCTTTAATAGTAACATTATTTCCATTTACTTCAATATAGATTCCCTTAATATAATCTGATTCTATTCTTCTACCACCTTCACTATTTGCATCACGTATAATAGTATAATGAACAGCTCCTGTATTAACTATTGTAAATGGTTTATCTAAAACTATACTATCTTCTTCTAAATTTCTATGAGTATGAGAGGCAAACATTATTACTTCTGGATATTGTGATAATATTTCTTTAATTTCTTCGCTTTGCTTAATACCAATCCATGAACCATTTCCATAATCTAATGGCTGATGCAAAAACACAAAGATTGGTTTTCCCTTTTGATAATCTTCAGCTAGCTTTTCTTTAAACCACTCTAATTGCTCATTTGATATAAATGCTGTTACAGAATTAATAGTTTCAGAATTACCATCTTCTGATCCTAGTGATATAAAATGATAGTTTTTTATCCAGGTATCATGATATACTTTTTCTTCTCCTGAGAATTCAAGATATCTATTTATAAAGCTCTCAACCTGCTCTGCTGAGTTAGTTTCAATATTATAATCAAAAAACTCATGATTTCCAATATTCTTTATTATTGTTTTTGGTAGCAAATCATTATTTTTCTTCAAAACATTCTTCATAGAATCATATTGTTTATCTAATCCTTGATCTACTGAATCACCATTTAACACTAATGCATCCATACTAGGATTTATTGTATATAAATCATTAATAGCTTCTTGAAAGTGATCAATATTCTCATGAACGTCTCCTAATACAGCAAAAGTCAGATCTGCATTTGATGTTGATACCTGAGTAATCTTAGCAATAGGTTTAGGCTTATTTATATATATAAACGCTATTACCCCTATAATAAGAGCTATTATAATTGTAATAATTATTAATTTAAATTTTTTCATTTTATCACCTCTGTTCTATTAGTTATATGTATAAAAAATGAGCCTTAAATAGCTCATTTTTTATACATATTCTAAAACATTTTTAATATTTTTCTTATAATATACTTATATTATATCCAATTCAATAATTATTATCAATTAATTTCGATTATATTTCATAGATAATTAATTCTTTAAAACTATAATTATTTTAGTGCCTAATCCAACTTCACTTTCTATATTAATTACTCCATCATGACAATCTATTACTTCTTTAGCTATTGCCATTCCAAGTCCTGAGCCATTATAAGCTGAACTTGTATTTACGCCTCTATAATATCTAGTAAAAATATTCTTAAAATCCTCTTCTTTTATTCCATAGCCATTATCTTCTATTATTATATTTATATTATTCTCTTTCTTTAAAACAGAAACGATAACAATAGTATCTTTAGAATTATGTTCTAAGGAATTAATTATAAAATTATTTATAGCTCTCTTTAAATATTTTTTATCACAATCTAATATTATATTGTCATCATAATAATTAAAATTTATTTCTCTGTTGCTATACTTACTATTATTTAATAAATCTATTATACTTTCTTGTAATAAATTAATTAAGTTCTCTTCTTTAAATTTAATAGGCAGTACTTTATTCTTCAATTTATAAACTAAAGATAAATCATTCACTAACTCTTGAATATAGTTACTGTTATCTAAAATAGCAGTACCATATCTTTTTGCTTCTTCAATATTTATTTCATATTGATCTCCCTTTAATAGTTGAGCATATCCTTTGATTGAACTTAATGGAGTTTTTAAATCATGACTAATATTAGCTATCCATTCTTCTTTTGCTTTATCTGCTTCTTTCCTTTGAAGCTCATTCTCCTTTAAAATAAGTGATAAATTATTAATATTCTTACTTACTTCTTTAAATATTCCTTGCTTATTTTTCTTATTTATATATATTCCATTTTTTAAATCATCAATATCTTCAACAACTGATACCATTGGCTTAACTAAATTCCTACTAAATATGTACGCCACAATAGTCATTAGAATTAATGAAAAAATAATTATTGAAATATGATATTTAAAACTTTCATCCGTAAGTGTCATTTTAAATCTAAAAATTTTATCTATTGGAAACCCAATTAATAATGTATAGTTCTCATTTCCTTTAGCTATATTATTGGTAGAAATAGTAGTAGGTGCACTACTTCCCCATGGATCTTGTATAAATTCTATTAATTCTGCCGTAAGATAACTATTTGGTATATTTTCAGGTTTATTTACTTCATATACTTCCTTATTTTCTTTATCTAAAACCTGTATCCATATATTATTTTGAGTTAATTTATTTATATTATTATCATCTAAACTAAAATCATTACCTTTTTCCAGATCTTCTATATATGGTTCCATAAATTTTGAAATATTAAATGATACACTAAAAACTTTTTCTCCAAAAGTTATATTACTATTATATATTACTAAGTTTAGGACTACATAAACTGTCATAGTTATATAATAAACTATGATCATAGATATAAGTAACTTAATGGTTAATTTTACTTTCATACTAATCAACTAGCTTATAGCCAATCCCCTTTAAAGTTTTTATATGCTTTGGATCACTTGGTTTATCTTCTAGCTTTTCTCTCAAATGTCTTATATGAACCATAATTGTATTATCATATCCATCATATTCATATCCCCAAACTTCCTCACATAATGAGCTTTTACTAAATACTCTATTAATATTTTTGGCAAGAAATAAAATTAGTGAATATTCTTTAGCTGTTAGTGATATATTTTCTTCACCTTTTTTTACTTCTCCTGTTTCCTCATTAATAGATATCTTTCCAAAAGTATATATATTAGTTTTAATTTCACTTACTAAACTACCTCTTCTTAGTTGAGATTTAACTCTAAGAACAACTTCTTTGATATTAAAAGGCTTAGTTACATAATCGTCTCCACCAGCTTCTAGCCCCTTAATTTTTTCTTCATCTTCACCCATTGCAGTTAAAAATATTATTGGACTCGTAGAAAATTTTCTAATTCTATCACAAACTTTATATCCATCTATATCAGGTAAATTAACATCTAAAATTATTATATCTGGATTTTTTTCTTTAACTGATAATATTGCATCTATGCCATTATCCACTTCATATATTTGTCTAAATCCTTCTTTTATAAATACTTCTTTTAATAATGTTAATAATTCTCTTTCATCATCTACTAATAATACTTTCTTATTTAATATTTCATCCGTAATCATGATGTTAACTCCTTTTTAATATTTAATCTATTAGTTATATTTTACCATAACTATTTTTTATTTTATATCTGACTTGGTAAAGCTCATGAAATCTAGAAAAAACATCAAAATAGATATTAATATGGATATACATAGTATTATATTTCTTTCAAAATCACTTATATTTCCTCCAAATATCATAATTGAATATGTCCAAGGAGCATAAATCCAGAATCTACTTTGTGCTATAAATATATTTGTAATCAACATAATAATTCCAATTGAAATTAATGGTATTATACTTGAAAAGTTTCTCCCAATTATAAATAATAAAATTAATATAGGCAAAGTTGTTATAAAAATTTGCATTCCGTATGATAATATTTGGAAATTGAAACTTATACTTTTATTCAAATAAAATTCAGATAAAACTATACAAGTAATATATGATAATATTGAAATACTTAATGCAATCAACATCACTTTGTATTTTGAAAAATAAATACTACTTTTCTTAATAGGTAAAAGCATTAATTGTTTCCAACCACAATTATCATTTTCAACTTTAGTTATCACACATGCTGTATATATATTTTGAAGTGGTAAAAGGAATGATAAATAAGCAATTGCTGAAAACATAAATATTTCTTCATTAATACTTATTCCAACCATACTCCCCATTGTCTGTATTCTTTTCATTATTGCTAGTACTACTGGTATTGGGATAATTATAGCTAAAAATAATAAATAGCTCTTTTTAATTTTTAACAATTCTACTTTTAGTAATTCCACGTTTATCCCTCCATCTAATAAATTTTCTTATTATTAAAATAAGCTTTAACTAACAAAGAGCCTATTAATAATATAGATATTGATATTATTAAAACTAAAGTTATTTCATTTTTCCCTTGAGTTATTGAAAATAAGGAAAATCCATATGGATTAATATTTTTAATAAAGGAATCATTATAATATATATTTGAAGAAACAACACTTAGCACTGCTGATATGCATAAAGATATAAGTAAATTTTTATTTTTCAAATTTATAAATAAGTGTATAATCATTATTACTAATGATGATATTAATTGTATTACAAACATAACGATTAAAAACTTCCATGGTATTGGCTCTTTAAACTTAAATATTATTCCTACTATTATTAAGGAAATCATATTTAAAAGTAGCATTATTGTAGAATAAAAGCTTGCTACTATATATTTTGATATTAATATATTACTCCTTTTTATTGGTTGAGTTAATAAAAATGTCCATGAATTATTTTTATATTCACTTTCAAATAATGTAACTAAAATCAATGCAGCAAACATAGGCATAAAATCATTGAAATACAGTATTCTTTGTTCTTTAATTAGAACTTGCCATGATGTTAAACCTTTTTCCATAGCTTGAGGTAATAGCCAACTTTCATATCTTATAAAAAAATCTATACATAAGAGGGCTGCTACACCTAGTGGAATTGCTAATATAAATAGAATTACTAGATTTCTTTTTTCTTTACTAAATTCATTTTTTATTAAATTTACTAACATGACTTAAACCTCCTTAGTTAATCCTAAGAATATTTCCTCTAAAGAGCTTTTTTCTTGTGATAAATAGTTAATATCATATCCTGCCATAATAAGTTCTCTACAAATGGTAGATGCAGATATACTATTTCCTTTAACTTTTAATGTTCCATTATCCTCTTGAACTTTATACTTTCTAGAGATAAGTAGCTTAAATACTAACTCCTTATCCTCATGATTTTCTAGACGTATTAATACTTCATTAGTTGAATTTTTCTTTAAGTTATCTAATGATCCTTGATATAATAATTTCCCTTTATTTATTACAGCTACTTCTGTAGCAACTAATTCAATTTCACTTAATATATGACTTGAAATAATTATTGTAATATTTCTTTCTTTAGCTAAATATTTTATTAAATTCCTTATTTCTATAATTCCGGCCGGATCTAATCCATTAGTTGGTTCATCTAAAATCAAAAGCTTTGGATTTCCCATAAGTGCTTGTGCTATTCCTAATCTTTGTTTCATACCTAATGAAAACTCTCTAACCTTTTTATTTTTAGCATTCCATAGACTTACTAATTTTAACTTTTCTTCTATTTCACTTTTACTTACTTTTAGTACTCTTCTTAATATATCTAAATTTTCATAAGCTGTTAAATGTCCATAATAAGAAGGACTTTCAACTAAAGCACCTATATTCTTTAATATTTCTTCTCTATCATCCTTAATTGATTTTCCAAAAACACTTATTTCTCCACTATTAGGTTTTATTAATCCTAATATCATTTTTATAGTTGTAGATTTTCCAGCTCCATTTGGACCTAAAAAGCCATAAATTTCTCCTTCTCTAACCTTTAAATTTATGTTATCTACACTATTTACATTATTAAACTTTTTAATTAAATTTTCTGTTTTAACAATATATTGGCTCATAACTACTCTCCTCTTTAACTTTATGAGCTAATTATATATGGCCAATCTTAATGTTGATTTTAGCTATCCTTAATTCTACCTTAATTTAATATCATCCCTAAGGCCCAACTATTTTCCAATTATATATTAAGTTAAGACTTCTAAATTTGTTGAGAATAAATTTGTATATAAGAGCAGTATTTTCTATAAGGTTGGTATTACTAATGGATATGAAATTATTAATATAATTAAATATGAAACTACTAAACATGATAAATTTACTTTAATTAAAATTTGTAATTTGTGATGAAATTATAATTGATTTGATTTATTAAGTGTGTAGAACTGAATTTTTTGATATGACTTTTAAAAAAATAACTTTAAAATGGCTGCTTCACAATAATTGTGTAACAGTCATTTTAAGTCTAGATCATTTATATATAAGTTATAAAAATATAAAGAATGTAATATTACTTTCTTATTAATATGATTTATACTTCAATTTATATTATATCTATATAACATTATATACTTAACTTAAATTATATATCCATAATTATTATATAACATTTAACTATAAAATATAGGATTTTGATTTCTAGACCTATAAATGTTATAAATTATTAATTTAAATTTACATATTACTTTTAATATAATCTTGTACTTCATCTACATTAATTGCTAATACTATTGCCATTTCTTGATATAACTGCTTTCTAGCACTAAGCATGATATCTTCATCTGTTTTATTAAGTTTTTTACCTATTAAACTTTTTTCATTTTCTTCTAATTTTATAGAGTTTATAACCTTTATCAGATCCTCAGCATTTCCTTTTTTAATGATAGCCTTATATTCTTCAACTTTCTTTCTTGAATCTTCTATTTCAACAATTTCATTTTTAGAAATTTCTCCAATTAAATTCATTATTTCAACTTTTGTCATAAGCTCTCTCATTGATATTTTTTTATTGTTTACAGGAATCTTAATAGTCATCCTATCATTATAAACTGGAGATAAAATATAATACTCCAATTCCTCACTTCTCAAGGTCACTTTTTCTATATCTTTGACCATACAAACTCCATTTGAACCATATACAACATAATCATTTATCTTAAACATAAATTTACCTCCTTATGTATTTGATTTATAATGAAAAAGGTAGTCCCTACAGCTAAAAACTTTTAGGAACTACCTGTTGTATACTAATTATAACACAAATATATTAACATTTCTCAAAATCCTTCTAAATAATATAAATATTTATCTAATTTATTATAAAACATACTTAATTATATATAATCCCCATTAATCTCCTAAGTAATAAATTAATACATGATAAAATACTTATTTTACTATCCCTCTAATTTAAATTCCCATATACCATTTTCAGTTTTTTCTACTGAAACTTTATATATTTTCTCTTTATTTGTAAGATCAATATTAAATTGTTGACTATTAAATGTATTATTATTCTTATCAGTAACGCTTAATACAAAGTCATTACTCATTATAAGCAGTTTCATATTATCTCCATATTTTATTAGGCTACTATCTGCATAACTAGCTCCACCAGACGAATTATTTGTTTTATAACCAAAGTTTTTTATAGGCTCTTTACAATTATTGAAAACTATAACATTATATTCCCTTACTTTATCTCTACTTTTACAACTTGAACATCCTATAAAGAAAATACTTACTACTAATAATAAAATAGTACTAATTAAAACTATTAAATTCCTTTTCATACATATCTCCCTTCCCGTTATATCTTATATAATAATTGAATATTTATAGTAAGTCAATAATATTTTATTGTTTTTCAATAAAATATTATCCTTTTAGAATATATTTCATACTTTAATAGTTAAATTTTAACCTACTGAAAGATATACTTTATTAAGAAACATAAATCAATCTGAATCTGTGTAAGTTTTATTCGAATTTATAATTAAAGCTAAAAAATAAAAGAGTTCTCAAAGATAACTTATAGTTTTCTTTAAGAACTAGTTAAATTCTAATACATAATACTTTCTTTAATACTATAAATACATAAGATTTAAATATTTACTTCATAATAATTCATGATCGATTGTTCTTTAAATCCACAAGCTTTATATAAATTCAATGCATTTTTATTTCTTATTTCCACATCTAAACCAACTGTATTTATATCTTCTTTCTTTAAGTTATTCAAAACTTCTGTTAATGCTGCCTTTCCATATCCTTTATTCCTAAATTCAGGAATTATTCCAAATCCACTAATAAAAGCTGATGTTAATTCTTTGTCAACTTTTATCTTACCAATTATTTTATTATCTAATTGAATTAAATAAGTTATAATATTATTTTTTTCCTCATCTTCTGGTAATATTTGTTCGCTACTAGCTAGTCCAAAGAAAATTTCATTTAAATTTTCTATTTCACATATATCTTTATTTTTTGCATCTTTTAAAATAATATTTTTTACACTAGGTTGTGCACTCCAATTTGTACATTTCATTCTGCACTCAGAAAATGAATAGTTAGATTTTATACTTTTTATAAATTCATTTGCAGCTTTTGATTTATCATCACAAAGCAATAATATATTGTTAAAGTTCCTTTTTTTACATTCATCTAGTGATATACTTAAAAGCTTAGAAAATATTCCTTGCCTTCTGAATCTTGGATGAACCATTCCATTTATTTCTGCAATATTTCTTCCAAAACTTGATATTCCTAAATAACCTATTAATTTATTATTTACATAATATAAAAACTCATTTATATCATTAGGAGATTTTTTATACTCCTTATAAACTTGTGCTCTATACTCTAATTCAAGCTTTAAATTTACCTCATCTTCTTCTATACAAACATCTTCTAACTCTTTTATTCTATTATTTTCTTCCTCATTTATATATTTTTTTATAATAATACGTCTATCTAATAATTCATTATTTACATTATCCATTAATTTCACTCCAATTTAAGTTTATTTTTTTATTTCTTCTTCATTTACGCTATGTATAAAAAGTTTATTTTGAATTTAAATATTTTTTATATTATATCAAATTATTCCGAAAATTTCCAATAATTTATTGACATTAAATATAATGAAACATATACTGTATATATATACATACACAGTATATATACTGTCTTAAAAGGAGGTAAATATTATGGCTAACTTAATAGAAATAACCCACTTAGAAAAAAAGATAGGAATGTTACATCTAAGTGATATTAATCTTGAATTAGAGCCTGGCTATATTATGGGCTTAATAGGAACAAATGGTTCTGGAAAAACAACTCTTATTAATACAATATTAAATTTATATAAAAAAGACAGTGGTTCAATAAAAATTAATGGGCTATCCATGGATACTAATGAAAAAGAAGCTAAGGATCAAATTGGTTTTGTTTTAGATGAAAATATGTTCGAAGATTCAATAAGTGTAATTAGTAATGCTAAAATTTATGGAAAACTTTATAGTAAGTATGATGAAAACTTATTTCGTAAATTATGTCAGCGTTTTGAAATTCCTCTTAAAAAGAAATTAGGTAAATTATCAGCAGGTTTAAAAGTTAGATTTGAATTAGCTTTTGCTCTATCTCATGATGCGAAACTATTTATAATGGATGAACCTATAGCCGGCTTAAATCCTGTATTTAGAAAAGAACTCATAAACTGTATGCAAGAAATTGTAGAAGATGGTACTAGGAGCGTAATATTTTCCACCCATATAACTGAGGATCTCGATCAAGTTGGAGATTATATCGCCTTACTCCATAACGGTAGAATATTCTTTTATTTAAATAAGGAAGAGCTTCAAGATAAATATTTAATCCTCAAAGGTACTAAAGAGCAAATTGAAAATCTTAAATGTTCACATATTATATATAGAGAGTTTGGAGACTATCATAACTGTGCTTTCATTGAAAAAATACAGGGAGACGATTATCTAGATACAGAAATAAAAATCCCAATAATAGAGGATATAATGTACTATCTAGAAAAAGGAGGTTATAATTAATGCTTAAAATTGTTCTAGCTGATTTATTGGTAAATTTAAAAAAGTCTTGGCTAAGTATCCTTCTTAATATTATTTTACTTATTTTTTTAAGTAATTATATATCAACTATTATATTGATTGCAAATATTCCTAGTGATATTCCTAAAACAGCGTACAATATAAGTAAAATGCTTACAGAAGAAAATATGTTGAGGTTAATTCTTCCTGCTATTTATGGAATTACAGTTATTACGTTGTTTGATATAACAAAAAAAATTCCATTAAGGCTTAGTAAGGCAATGTTTGTATGTGCAGCAGGTGAAAAAGATAAAATTAAATATATGTTATTACAGTTATCTACAAAGGTTATTTTAGGATTTATGTTTATTTTTATATCAACTTATATTTGTATAGGTAAAACCTTTGTTAATAAAGGTATATTATTAAATATAATAGAATTTATTTTGTTGTTTTTTATTATATTAGACCTTAATTTAAAAATAGGAATAGGTGAACAAGGGTTAAAAAAGAAAGACAAAGAAGGATATATAATTTATTCTAAAGAAGAAGAGATAGTTAATTATTATTGGATTTGTATATTAATAATAGAAACTATTATATTTTATTCTCTATCGGCTCTTAATATATCCATAAATTTAGGAATATTAATCGGATGGATTATAGCCTTATTAATAAATGCCTATATTGCTCATCATTGTATAATTCCAATTTTAAAGAAATCTCTTTCATATGAAGATATCTATAGGCAAATTCCAGATACGAAGGAAGGTTTTTGATGAATATTATTTTAGATACTGAAAGTAATATTTCAATCTACGAGCAAATAATTAAATCCATAAAAAATTCAATTATACAAGAAGAAATATTTCCAGGAGATATGTTGCCATCGATTAGATCCCTTGCTAGAGATCTTCAAATAAGCGTAATTACAACAAAACGTGCATATGAGGAACTTGAAAAAGAAGGTTTAATCTATTCTGTTCATGGTAAAGGATTTTATGTTAAAGAACCTAATCGCCAAAAGCTTAGAGAAGAACAACTTAAAGAGTTTGAAGCACTTTTTGAAAATCTAATTATACAAGGTAAAAAACTTAACCTTGAGCTTAATGATATGCAAGATATATTGAGGACTTTATATGAAGGGAGGTAATCTATATGACAAGCATTTTAAAATGTGAAAATATAAAGAAAAATTATAGAGATTTTTCTTTAAAATCAATTTCTTTAACAATTAAATCAGGCTATCTTACTGGACTTATAGGCGTAAATGGTGCTGGAAAAACAACACTTATAAATATTCTAGGTGGATTAGACTCTGACTTTACAGGTGATGTATGTGTAAATGGAATAGATATAAAAAAAGAGCTAGCTAAAGCAAAACAAGAAATTGGACTAATTTCCGAGAAAATTTCATTTTTTTTAGATAAAACAGCATATGAAAACGGACTATTACTTGGTCAATATTTTAAGAATTGGGATATAGGTAATTATTATATTTGGCTAGATAAAATGAATATACCTAAAAGCCAGCCCCTATATCAATTTTCTAAAGGAATGAAAATGAAATTTCAAATAAGCTTTGTAATGGCTCATAATCCAAAAGTTTTACTTCTAGATGAACCAACTGCTGGATTTGATCCTGTATTTAGAAAAGATTTTTTGAATATACTCCAAGATATTTTAAATCAAGATATTGGAATTCTTATGTCAACTCATATAACAAGTGATCTTGATAAAATTGCAGATTATATAATACTACTTGATAATGGTGAAATTAAAATAAATGATACTAAAGAAGCCCTTGAAGATGATTTTAAAAGAAAAAAACTAGAAAATTCTCTTCAGAAAAAATTTAGTATAAGTGATTTACTTTAAAAAGGAGATAGAATAAAATGGACTTTTTAGAAAATGAAAAAGATAGAATAAAATTTAATTATCAAAAATTAATCTTATACGGATTTTTATTTTTCTACTTTGTAAATACCCAATCGAATGTCACTGCACATAAAGTAATATGGGGAAAAGCGATAGATGCTAAACCTATTTCTTTAATAAATCCTATAATGGTACTTGGTATAATTACAATAACTCTTTATCTAAATCACCATCTCTTTTGGATAAAAGAACAAGGAAAAAAAGTTTTTATAATAAGAAAATATGATTCTATTCCTATTGATAAAAAAGAAATGTATATTGCAAAATTTAAAATAATAATTAGTAACTTAATAACATTTATAATAGCTTCTATTATAATATATATTGGAATTCTTCTTTTTAATTCTTATTTAGAAATAGATATTTTTAAGAATATATTAGATGTACTTCAAATAGGTATATTATCAATAACACTATTAATAATTATTTATACTATAAATATTATTCAAGACAAAAAATCAAAAAATCAATTATGATAAATATTTCAACGATATAATAAAGCTCATATAAGTATCTGTAATTTATTAATACTTATATGAGCTTTATTAAGTTAATTTTATTTATAATTTTCACATTTTAATTTCTATTTATTGAACTTTATTTAAATGTTGTCGGAAAATTATTTTTATTGTATCTTTCGCAATCCACTGTATTCTGATACTCTCTAAGCACTGGATAAAGTTTACTCCAATCAATTGCATAACTATTTTCACTTGTCATAGAGACTTCTGTTGTCATTACCTTACAATCCTTTAATAAATAATCGCAACTTACCTTTAATACTTCAGCCAGTTTAGCTATCTTCGAAGCCTCTGGAAGTGCTAAATCAGATTCCCATTTCGAAATAGTTTGTCTTGTTACTTCTAATAACTCTGCTAATTGATCTTGCGTTAAGTTAACCGATCTTCTTGCTTTAGATATCTTTTCACCAGTTTTCATTTCTTATTCCCCTTTCAACTTTATGGATTAATTGTATCATCCCATACTAAAAAGAGAAACCAACTTAACAGTTCTAAAAGCAACTGCAAGTTGCTTTTATCTTCCTTATAATTTTATAAAAACTTCCCCATAATAACTGTATTATAACAATTACCATCTTTATGAATACGATCATTTATTAATAATCCCTCTTGTACAAATCCATATCTTTTATATATCTCAATTGCTTTTTTATTTGTTTCTACAACTGTTAATGATATCTTTTTAATTTCGGTATTTTTTACGCATATTAGTACACTTTCTATAAGTGCCTTACCAATTCCATATCCCCAATATTCTTTTAATATGCATATTCCAAATTCTGCTTTATGTCTAAATTTACTTAATTTACTTCCTTCACACCTCGTGAATCCTACTATCTTTTCCTCTGCCTCTGCTATTAAAAATATATTTGTTTTAGATATTGAGTCTTCATAAATAATTCTTTCAAAGTCTTCTTTGGTTAATAACCCTTCCCCTGATTCCCTATCAAGATTTTCTGTTTCTCCATCTATCTTAACTCTTAATTTAGATAATTCTTCAGCATCTTCTTTTATTGGACAGCGAAGTATATACCTTAGATTTTTCCCTTTTATTATTTTATCAGTAATAACCATAAAATTCCTCCATTAATATTATTAATAAAAAAATATCGTACTATCATTATAAGTAATACGATATCTCTTGCTATTTATTCTCTTATATTAACCAATGATTTGGTTTGCTAAGGGATTCAGGTAATTTTGTATTAACATCACCTTTAGCACTATTAATTTGAGCTTGGGTTATAAAAATACTATTTCTTAAATTAGCTCCGCTTAAATCTGCATCTCTTAAGTCAGCACCAATTAAATCTGTCCAACTTAAATCTACATTTTTTAAATTTGCTGCAATTAAAAAGGCCCCACTTAAATTTACACCTCTTAAATCCTTTTTTCTAAGATCAGCTCCCATAAGATTTAAGCCTCCGCCTAAAGCTTTTTTACCCTTTAATGATTTTTTATCACTATTAACTTTTAACCTTAGGAATTCACTTGTTTGCAAAAGCAACTTATTAACTCCCATTCTAGTTAATATTAAATCTAATTTTATAATTGACTTTGCTTCTAAATTTGTTATATTCTTTATTTCATCTATTTTTTTAATCAACATTTCTTTATTAATATTGTTATTATATTGCAATCTAACAGCTTCATTAAGGTACCAAAGCATTTCATGAAGTTGCTTCATAATAATGAAAACATCAAACATTTGCTTTGAAGATTCAGGCTTTTTCTTCCAATCATGTCCCAAATAAGTAACTTGAGCTACCTTTTGACCTGCACCAATACAGTCATACGCTATACAGCCCTTTAATCCTTTTTTATTTAGCTCTCCATGAACTTTACATTTAAAATCTCCTTTTAAATTAATGCAAGGTTTTCCTGCATCTTTATTTACAGGGAATCCATCAATAGCTGAAAAGTATAATGCAACACAACATAGCCCAAAACACTTTTCACAGTCAGGCTGTAGCTCTTTATAATTCATTTTTATCCATCTCACATTCATAAAATATATTATGTTAATTATATCATAATATAAAATAAAGTTGTTATGAATTTACCATAACAACTTTATTTTTTCTTCGGGCTGGAATTTATTTGAATATAATAGAGATTATAAAGCTTCAGCGTTTATAACAGAAACTCCAGTATCAACATTTTTCTTCTCTATTTTTTCTCCTGCTAATACTTTAGCAGCAGTTTTCATACCTTCATATCCCATAACATCTGGATTTTGAGCCATTGTACAAAGAAGATGTCCATTCTTTATTAATTCAAGAATCATATCTGACTTATCAAAACCTACACCAATAACTTTTTTACCTGATTCTTGTATAGCGTTACCTGCTCCTACTGTTGAACCTTCATTAGCACCAAATATACCTACAACACCTTGAGTAATATAGTTAGCAGCAATTTCCTTTGATTTTGCAGCATCACCTTCACCATATTGAGTTTCTAATATTTTAAAACTTGTACCATCAAAAGCTGAACGGAAACCTTTTTCACGTGCTACAGTTGAAGCTGTTGCAGAGTTAACATTTACTATACCAATGGATCCCTCAGTAACTCCTGCTTTCTTTAAAGCATTTATCATTTCTGTTCCTGCTGTTTTTCCTGCTGCTTCATTATCTGTTGCTAATGTTTGTTCTGCTGGAAAATCTGCTGCAGAGTCAACATAAATTATTTTAACCCCAGCATTTTTAGCTTCTTCTAGAGCTTGAGTTACAGCATCTGGTCCATTTGCTGCTAAAAGTATTGCATTTGCTCCTCCTGCTACTGCATTATTAATTGCTTCAATTTGCTTAGCATCGTCTTTAACATCTGGTGCTAGCCAAGTATATTCAATATTTCCTAGTTCTCCAGCAGCTTTTTTAGCCCCTGCATCTACGTTAACCCAATGTTGATCCATTTGGTCCATAGTAATTAAATATACTTTACTCTTTCCTTCTGACTTACCGCCAGTTTCTTCTGCTTTTCCACTACATCCTGTTAATACTGTTCCTAAAACTGTTAATCCTAAAACTAATGATATTAATTTCTTTTTCATTAATAAAACCTCCTATTTTTAATTAAAGCTTTCGCTATAATTTCTCAACTTTATTTTCATTATTTTCTATTACCCTCTTTTTATCGTTTGTTAATTTAGATCTTCTAAATTTCCCACTTCTAAGTATTATATCTAATAATACAGATACAACTACTATTATACCAATTACTATATTTCTTATAGCTACTGGTGCACCTACAAATTGTAATCCATTTTGTAATACACCCCAAATGGAAGCTCCTATTACAGTTCCAAGTAAAATACCTTGTCCACCAAGGGTACTTACTCCTCCTATTACGGATGCTGCAACTGCATACATCTCATAGGTATTACCTGCATCCATTGTTCCCATCCCACTTGTAGCACATATAACTAATCCAACTATACAAGCACAAAATGCACTTACAACATAAGCTTTTGTTGTTGTAGCTGCTATATCTACACCTGATAGCTTAGCTGCTTCAACATTACTTCCAATAGCATAAATATGACGACCGGTACGAGTTTTACTTAAAATAAAATTGAAAACAACCCATAATAAAATTGCAATCCAAATTGTATTATAAAGTCCTAAGGTTTTCCCATAATAAAATAAATTTCTAAAACCTTTTGCTGCATTACCAATTGAATCTGTATTATAGTTATTATTTACAATTTGAGCTATACCTCTTGCTATAGTCATTGTACCTAAAGTTGCAATAAATGGTGGCAATTTACATTTTGCTACTAATGCTCCATTTAAAACGCCTAGAAGTAAACAACATACTAATGTAATTAATACAGCAAGCATAGGCCCTACACCCTTAGTCATAAGAGTTGCTGCAATCATACAGCTCATACCAACTACTGAACCAATTGATAAATCAATATTTCCTGTTATTAAAACATAGGATTGTCCAATACCAATTATTAGTATTGGTGCTATTTGTCTAAGTAAATTACCTACATTTTGACTTGAAAAGAAAATAGGATTTAAAATACCAAATACTACACAAAGAATAATAAGCCCAAAGGTTACTGTAATTACTTGCCCCATACCTCTCACTTTAAATAATTTTCTCATTGCTCCTTGTTTTTCAACATTTTCCACTTTTAACCCCTCCTTAGCTTAATTAACTAAATCCTTACTTTCAAATTTAGTAGCGTATTCTAAAATTAAATCTTGGGTAGCGTCATTTATATCTAATTCTCCTGTTATTCTTCCATCACACATAACTAAGATTCTATCACTAATTCCCATTATTTCTGGTAATTCAGAAGATATAAATAATACGCCAATTCCTTCTTGCTTTAATTTGTTCATAAGATTATAAATTTCAACCTTTACTGCAACATCAATACCTCTAGTAGGCTCATCAAAAATTACAACTCTTGAATTCCTAGCTAACCATTTACCAACAACGATTTTTTGTTGATTACCTCCTGAAAGACTTCCAGCATTCAATTCTATACTAGCTAACTTGACTTTAAAATCATTAACTGCCTTATTAGTCATTTCTTTTTCTTTTTTCTTATTTACAACTCCAAATTTACTACAAAGTAAATCTAAATTTGGTAAGGAAACGTTTTCTCTAATGCTTAATTTTGTACATAATCCATCTTTTTTTCTATCTTCTGGAGCAAGAACTATTCCTGCTTTAATAGCATCTAAAGGTTTATTTATCTTAATATTTTTACCATCTAAAATAATTTCTCCAGATTCTTTTGGATCCATTCCAAAAATTGCCCTTGTTGTTTCTGTACGTCCTGCTCCAACTAAACCTGCTATACCAACAATTTCTCCTTCATATAGATTAAAATTAACATTCTTAACTGATTTTCCAGACCTTAAATTTTTTATCTCTAAAATCTTTTTCCCTCTCTTACATGTTACTCTTGGGAATTTTTCTTTTATTTCTCTTCCAACCATGTTAGAAATAATTTCAGTCATTGTAGTATCTTCAAAATTCATAGATGTAATATATTTTCCATCTCTCATTATTGTAACTCTATCAACTATATGTTGAAGTTCTTCTAATCTATGAGATATATATACTATGCCACAACCGTCTTTTTTTAACCTTTCAATAATTTCAAATAACTCATCAATTTCTCTAGAAGTTAATGCAGATGTAGGCTCGTCCATTATTAATATTCTTGCATTTGTTGAAACTGCTTTAGCTATTTCTATCATTTGCTGCTTAGATACTGAAAGTTCTCCAACTATAGTATCTGGTGGAATATCAATATTCATTCTATCTAAGATTTTTTTTGCTTCCTTATTCATTTCTTTATTAGAAAGAATATCTAAATGAGATTTTTCACGCCCTAGAAAAATATTTTCTGTAACAGAAAGATGTGGGCACATGCTTATTTCTTGATGAATAATCGCAACTCCTAATTCTTGGGCTTTTTTAGGAGTTAAATTTCCAACATTTTCTCCTAAAATTTTTATTTCACCATAATCTCTTGTATAAACACCACTTAATATTTTCATAAGAGTTGATTTACCTGCACCATTTTCTCCTAGTAGTGCCATAACCTCTCCAGCTTTTAAATTAAAGCTTACATCATCTAATGCTTTTACCCCAGAAAAGCTTTTTGTTACATGCTTTGCCTCAACTATATAATCCTCCATTTAAACCATCCTCCCTACTGCTTCTCTTAACATCTTTAGTATAACATTTCATATTTTTTACAGTAAGGGGGCAAACTTTGGATTTACAGGGTCATTTTTTTGTTCTTTAAACGTTTACTTTATCTATATAATTAAATTCATTTCTATCATATTCATTTCTTACTTTTCCCTCTTCTATAACAATAAGATGATCACCAAGAATTAATGAATCTTCAAGAGCTATTCCAATAATAATAACAGTAATACCTCTTTTTTTAAGTTCATTTATCAAGTTAATTATATGTTTTCTTAAATACATATCCGCGCCATAAAAAGGCTGAAAGCAAAATACTATTTTAGGATTGTATAAATGAATTCTATAATAAATAAGACTATATAAAGCTGTAAGTGATAAATTTGAAATATCTTTTTCATATATATCTTTTCCTACCAAAGGTTCATATTCATTTACAATACTTTTTCTAATCCTTCTACTTAAAGAGATTCCATTTTTCTTCCTATCTATTAAAAAGCATAAATTATCCATATAACTCATCTCTTCAAATATCATATTTTTAATTGGTTCTTCTCCAATAAAAGCTACACCATTTTTTATAATATTAATATGTTTTTTCTTAAAATAATTATTTCCTTCAAAAAGCAAACTTCCTTTGATTGGTTGTAAATTTCCATTAATAAGGCTTACTATTTCTTCTAGTGCTGTATTACTTAAATCTAAAATTATTGTGCATTGACCTTTTTTTATTTTGAAGTTCATTCCTTTTAAATTTTTAGTCCATATATTTTTAAATTTTAATATTCCTTCCTTATTTTCTTCTATAAACTCATTGATCTTAATTTCATTAAAATCAATAATATAAGGACCAATCTTTTCTTCAGTAAAGTCATTCTTGTTTAGTATTTTTTGTATCCTTCCATTTTCAGATAAGTATAGTCTATTGCATATTTTATAAGCTTCTTCATGATGGCTACATATATAAATAAAGGATATTCCAGCCTCACAATAATATTTAATAATATTCTGAAATTTTATTAATTCAGTTGAACTTAAATAATTACTTAAGTCCTTAACTACTATTAGCTTAATTCCTCCTATCATAGCTTTTAAAATTTCTACGACACATCGTTCAAAAGCTGATAATTTACGTACTATTTTATTTCCATCAATATTAATATTCAATTCAGTCATAAATATCTTAAGTTGAGAGTTAAGTATATTTCTATTAATTAAATACTTTTTGAATCCTTTACGAATTACAAAAACATTATCTGAAACTGTTAAATCATCAACTAATCTACTTTTTTTATCTATAATAGCAACCTTATTCCTCCTTTGGCTGCTATACTCATAATTATTTATCAGAACTTCATCAAAATAAACCCGGCCATAATGTATCGGGACATTTTCACAAAGCAATTCAATAAGCGCTTCCTTGCCATAGTCATTAAGAAATATTAGTCCCATGATTTCCCCCTTTAAAACACGTAGATTAAAGTTATCTAGGACTTTTCTTTCTTCCTTAAATTGAATTATATTTTCTAATCTTAATATTTCTTCACTCATAAAATTACCTCTAGAAACCTTCTATTAATGGTAGGGTTATTTCGACATCTGTTCCTGCATTAACCCTACTATAAATTAATATTCCGTACTCTTCTCCAAATAAAAGCTTTATTCTTCTATTTACATTAACTAAAGCAATGCCCCCTTTTTTTTGGTTATTTATATTAATATTATCAAAGGAAATTATATTTAACTTCTTGTTTAACTTTTTAAGTAACTCTTCTTCAATCCCTGATCCATCATCTGAAATAGTAATTATCATACGATTTTTAGTGGTTTCAATTTTTATACTAATATTTCCATTAGTAATTTTTTTCTCTATTCCATGATAGATGGCGTTTTCTACAATTGGCTGCAAAGTTAGTTTTGGAATTTTATATTTTAAAATCTTTTCTTCGTCTTCTCTATTTATATCTATTTTTAAATTTACTCTTTCTCCAAATCGATATTGTTGAATAATATAATAATTTTCTATATTACATAACTCATCTTCTAAACTAACTAAGTTTTCCACATTAGAAATTGTGTAACGAAAAAAAGTTTCAAGTGCTTCTGTCATTTTAGCCACACTATCTAATCCTGCACTTAAAGTTTCACCTCTGATTCCTTCAAGAGTATTATATAAAAAATGTGGGTTAATTTGATTTTGTAATGCAAGATATTCAGCTTGTTTTTTTGAAGCAGTAATTAATTCCTTTCCTTGAATAACCTCTTTAAATTTTTTAGTTAGCTCTTCTATTTCAGGGCTTAGAAATGTATTTTGATCAAATATACCTTGTATAGTATAACCTTTAGCAAAAAGTTTTAATACCTTAGAATTTTCTTTATATGGTACATATATATACTTATAACTTATATAAGAAATAATAATAAAACTAATATAACTAAGCCCTACAATTATCACATATTTTTTTTCTATAAAGGATATAATCATAAGTATTGTAAGTAAACTAGCTATAAAGCTTTCCATAGTAATATACATATATAAAATGTTTTTTGAGATATACTGCTTTTTTTTATTTTTCATAATTACTCCTTTATGAATATAATTTTCTATATTCATTTGGCTTTATTCCCGCAATTTTTTTAAAACTTTTTGTAAAATGCTTTATATCACAGTAACCTACCTTTTCACATATTACTGCTATGCTTAAATTTGATTCTTTTAAGAATTCTTTAGCCTTATTCATTCTTGTTTCTGAAAGATATTCTAAGAAATTTTTTCCACTTTCCTTTTTAAACAGATGACTAAAATAAGATGAATTAAATCCGACAAAAGAACTAACTTCCTCTAAACTTATTTGCTTCATATAATTTTGCTTTATATATTCCTTAGCTACACGAATTGGTTTAGTATCAGCTTGCCTTTTATCTTCAATAATTTTATCTAATGACTTTAAAAATTTATTTTTTAAATATTCAAATATTTCTTCAACAGAACCACAATTATTAATGTGTATATTAAATTCATTACTAAATTCAGCTTTATTTTCTATTTCCATCATATTATTTCTTATTAAAATAACATATATCTTAAAAATTTCATTTACTGAATCAATTATCTCTTCTCCTGATATGTTTTGATTTCCTAAAATCATTTTCTTAAATTCATCTATAGATGTTATTAATAAATCCTTATCTAAAATCTCAATGGCCTTCTCCATAGATTTATTTAATTCACTAAAAATTCCTGTAATATATTGATGATTATCTCTAATCTCAACATTTTCAATTAATTTTCCTCTACCTAACAATATTCTTTCTTCCATTGCATAATAGGATAATCTAAAAGATTGATATAACTTACTTAAGTCTTCGACTATACTACCTATACCTAGCGTTAACTCTAAATCCATAAATATATTTTTTTGTATTAATAGTTCATCTAAGGCTAATTTAAGTTTCTTTCTAATTATCTTTTTACAACTTTCTTTATAATTTAAAATACAATATCCTACACTATCTTGGAAATATATTTCTAAATCAAAACATTCTGAAGATAAATGATTATTAAATATATCTATGGCTTTTGATTTCAAAATATTAATTTTATTTTTTTCTATTTCTTTAAATCCGAGATCTATTTTAATAGTAATTGCTTGAAAGTTTCCTTCTTGAAATTTATAATGATATTCTTCATTTATATTTTGAATTTTCAAATCTAAATTTTGTATAGATTTGTTAAGTAATATTTCTGTGAAAATCCTTGATCTAAGCTTCTCTATATCAACCTTAAGACGAGCTTTTAGCTTTTCTTCATTAGTAAGCTTATTCATTCTATCTGCATATTTCTCTTTCATCTTCTCTAGATTATTAATAAGTTCTTCCTTTTTTATAGGTTTTAATAAATAATCACATACCCCATACTTAATAACCTTTTGTGCATATTCAAATTGTGCATATCCACTTATTATAATAAAATCAATATATTCATTTATTTCTCTACAAAGTCTAATTAATTCTATTCCATCATATCCAGGCATACGGATATCAGTAATAACTATATCTGGTTTCTTTTCTTTGACTTGTTCTAATGCATCTATTCCATTATGTGAAATCCCTACAACCTCCATATCTAATTCATTCCAGTCTATAAGCTTATATATAAGTTGACATACCTTTACCTCATCATCAGCAATTATAACCTTCATCATAATAAAATTTTTATTCTCCTTTATTTATTGTTTTCATAGACTTACAGAACTTTCTTGCATTATAAATCAAATAATTCAGATTCTACATACATGCAAACAAAATGATATACAATTAAATGATATTCTTGAATAAGATAAGTTTCTTTTTCTGGAGCTATAAATGAATAGTCAGATATTTTAGATATTTTTCCTCCATCTCTACCTGTAAATGCTATTGTTTTAGCTCCTATTGCTTTCCCTGTAATCAATGCATTATAAACATTAATTGCATTACCTGAAGTACTAATTCCAATCACTATATCACCACATCTTCCATACCCCATAACTTGCTGAGCATAAGTTAAATCTGGATCTACATCATTATTGAATGCTGATATAAGAGCTGTTTGAGTATTTAAGCTAATTGCTGGTAAAGCTCTTTGTAATTTTTTTGATATATCTTCTCCATATTCACCATAAAGGCTCTTGAATCTTTCAATTAACTTTTTTTCTAAAGGTCTTTGCAATAAAAATCCCTTCATAAGTTCCCCTACTATATGGTCTGAATCTGAGCTACTTCCACCATTACCACATATCAAAACTTGTCCACCATTTTCATAACAGTATGTTATTGCTTCACAAATTTCTAAGATTTCCTTCTTTATAGGAATTAATTGATTATTACGTTTAAAAAAATCTTCTAAATTCTTTTTAGTTCTTGCTTTCATCTTATCCCTCCAAAATTGAATAATATTCTGCTATAACTAAAGCTGCAACATCCCCTACTGATTCAGATAATTTACTTGGCACCACTTGACAAACTTTTCTACTTATAAGGAGGGACTCTTCCTCTATAACTTTATTTGCCCATGGCCAAATTTCTTCATAGCACCTAACAAAAATACTGCCAATAACAATTTTTTCTGGGTTTAATAAATCTATTAAAATTGATAATCCCTTACCTAAATTTATTCCTACTATCTTTAAAATTTTCTTTGCCACTTCATCTCCTTTTTTAGCAAAATTCCCAACCTTCTCAGCTGTTAAGTTTTCTATTTCAGATAAATCAGGACATATGGCTGGTTTATTTCCTCTTTGTAGCTCTTCAAGAATTACACTTTTCGCTAATTGAGCAATACCTCCTCCACTACAAAAACCTTCAAATGAACCTATTTTCCCATAGCCAACAGGACCAAACTCACTAAGTCTTATATGTCCTAATTCTCCAGCCATATCATTTGTGCCTGAATATAACCGGTTATCTAAAATAAGACCTGCTCCAAGGCCTGTACCAAAAGTCATGAAAATCATGTTAGAAGTTCCTCTTCCTGCGCCAAGTTTCCATTCTGCCAAAGCACAAGCATTAGCATCATTACAAAGCCAAGACTTTAACCCTGTTTTTTCTTTAAAATACTTTGTTATATTAATGTTGTCCCATCCTGGTAAATTAGGTGGAGACATTATTATTCCCTTTTTGCCATCTAAAGGCCCTCCACAGCTAATTCCTATTCCCTGTATTTCATCACCACTAGTTAATCCTTTACAAAATAAAATATCTTTAACTAAAGCATCCATCATTTCTTGAGGTAAATATTTTTTTGTCTCCTTAATATTACATTTATAAATGATTTTTACTTCATCTCCGGATATTTCACCTAAATTAACAGCACATTTTGTTCCACCTATATCAACACCAATTAATAACATAATAGTTATCTCCCTCTCAACATTATTTTGTATTATATCCTTATTTTAACATTATCTCATTTATTCCACTACCTCTCATTTGCGTAAAAAAGTTTACATAAATAATCATATTTACTCAGTTTTTAAATTTTATAATTTTACATAATAAAAAACTGACTTACACTTGTGTAAAAATCAGCTTTCTTTAACTCTTTATTTAATTTACCCACACCATTTTATTCTTTATCATATCATTTTAGTTTTCTTCATATTACATCTTAAATTTTGATGTTTCCACCCATTTATCTAATGCATTTCTGCTAAATATAAAACTTTCAGATACTTTTATATATGGTATCTCAGATTCTTCATGGTTAATTACTTGCATTAGTCTATCCTGTGTAATACCTAAATATTCAGCTGCTTCATATAATGATAAAATATCTTTTGAATCCAAATTATTATTATTTTTTTCACTAATTGCATTATTAATATTAAATAATCCTTGGCTTATTCCATCTCCAATAAATCGTCCATTATTCTGCATGCCATTAGATATTATTGAAGCACTAATAATAAGTGAAATAGCTAAACAAAAAATTGAAATTGGTAATAATTTTTCTTTTGACATTATTTATCCCCCCAAAATTAATTTTTTCAAAAGTTTACTAGTAAAAACTTTGTATCAAGACTATATACCGTTATTTGTCTTATATGTAAATAATACCATAAGTTTATGGTTAATATAATTATTCTTTCTAAAAATAACTTTATTAAGTCATATATAAGGAAAAAGATTTATGTAAGATTAAATTACACAAATCCTTTTTTGGCTTTTTACTTAAATTATTAAATTTCATCTTCTACATTTGCTATTGATTTAGAATCTAGCTTATTAAAAATTGTTTCTACAAAGAACCCAATTAGTCCAAATATTGATATCAATATATATGCTCTTTCATCCTTTGATAGAGTAAAATTTAGTAGTAATCCAATCATAAATATGATTAAGTATATATTTTTCACTTTCCTTTCCAAAAATAATCTCTCCTCTTATATTAATAGTTAAATTACTATTTCATTTTCTTCTAATTAATTTTACAATTTTATATCCATCACTTGTTATATCATTCTATGGATAAGTATTATATATATAATACTTATCGTCAATTTTTACAGCTATAGCTTTACCTTCTAATTTTAAGCTATATATTTCTGTTTTTTCTTTTAAAAAAGTTGCATCTCCATTCCTAAACCTATACCTATCATTGGTAACCTTTTCAGAAATATTAAACCTTACTTCTCCTATTTTTTCATCAATTAAAGTCCCTTCCACTATTTCTCTTACATAGCCACTATAATATATGCTATTATTTATTTTTATGCAATCAACCCATGAAATTTTTGATGATCCAAATCTATCTAATCTAAATAAATATCCCATTATAATTATACCTATTAAGACAAATATAATTCCTATTGAAAATTTGATTCTTTTATTCAATTTATCTTCTCTCTTTTCAAAAATAGTTTTATTATTATTTACTATTGAAATATATTTAATTATATACCAATTATTGGCTTATATATAAATAATAACATATATATCTTTTGTTTGGATAGTAATAGCTTTATAAAATTATATAAATTTATATTTTTGAAAAAACTTGTATGTTATAATATTTAATAAAATAAAATTATTGAAACATTATAGGTGATAACAATGAATTTAGATAATAAATCTTTAGAAGTTAATAATGAGAATTATATACTTTCTAATAATGAAGATGTCTTATCCTCTGAAATTATAAATAAATATTTAAGTGAAAATAATAATGAGTTTAATATAAATGTATATAAAACAATTGATTCTACCAATACAGCAATAAAAGAACTTGCAGTTAATGGAGAAAGAGAAGGTACTATAATTATTTCAGAGGAGCAAACTGGAGGCCGAGGAAGATTAGGCAGAAAGTTTCATTCACCAAAAGGTACTGGAATTTATATGAGCATTCTTTTACGTCCACAGATAAGTACTTCAATATCATTTCTTATTACTATCGCTGCTGCTGTGGCTGTGGCTGAAGCTATAGAAGCTGTTTCTGATAAGGAAGCTAAAATAAAATGGGTTAATGATATATATTGTGACAACAAAAAGGTATGTGGAATATTAACAGAAGCATCTTTTAATTTTCAAAGTAATACAATTGATTATGCTGTTTTAGGTATTGGTATTAATGTAATAGCACCAAAAGAAGGCTTTGCAAAGGAAATTAAAGATATAGCAACTGGAATTTTTGAAGATTATTCTCATACGTCCATTAATATTAGAAGTAAGCTTATAGCTAAAGTTTTGGATCTCTTTTGGGATTATTACAAACACATAGAGGATAGGTCTTTTCTGAAATCTTATAAAATGAGATCTCTATTAATTAATAAAGAAGTAACTATATTTTCTAATAAATCTTGTGAAAAAGCCACTGTTCTTGAAATTGATGATGAATGTAGACTTAAAGTCAAAATGGAAGATGGTACTATTAGATTATTATCTTCTGGTGAAGTAAGTATTAAACTATAAAGAGCCTAGGAAATCTAGGCTCTTTATTTTTGTACTGTCTTTTTTGTATGGATTAGGAAGAAAAATAAGCTATAACAAATTAAACTTAAACTCTCCATTACTATCTTTTACCTTTTTGAGTTATTTTGTGTTTTTCTCCTTTATTATCATATGTAATCCATTCACCAATTGGTTCTCCATTTTCAAAGTACCCTGAACGTTTAATTGTACCATCTGGTCGATACCATTCCCAATATCCTTCTGGTTGATTATTTACAATCTTACCTTTAGACCACATAGTAATTCCGTTAGCATGGTATTTAATTGTATAGCCATCAATTACTTCTAATTTCTTTTCTTTAACACCATTAGGATGAATCAGATCACATTTTTCATTATCCATAGACTATACTCCTCTTTTCTTATAAGTTGATAAACACAGCATATTCACTTTTGAATAATAAGTTATTCATATAATTAGCTGCTTCTATATATTAACCTTGCAGGCCATTTTCTTGACGTTCCATGTTTTCAATAACAACATCATATATATCTCCTAAAGAAGCACAATACTCAAGTACCCTCCATGGAGTATTAGTATGAAAATGAACCTTTATCAAATCTTCATCTCCAACTGCAAGTAAACAATCTCCCTCAATATTTTTAGTTATATATTCATTAATTGCATCTTCTGAAAGATTATTCCCCTCAATTAATAATTGAGTATCAAATTTATATTCAAGCATATTTATTCTCCTTTCAAGCTTCAGTTTCCATATTAGTTAAATGAAATCAATTTAACTTAATATTATTCTGAATAGATTATAACATATTTTTTAATTCTATTCTATCTGCTTCAAGTGCTGAAAATGTATCCCTATATGACCAATCCCAAGAATTATTATAGATACAATCATCCAAATTACCTTCCCATATACTCCTAATAACAAAAATGCCATAATAGGAAGAGTTGCTCCAGGAACTGGAATACCATATAAACTACGATAGAAATTTTTCAATGTAGGTTCTCCTGTAAAATACCTAACCCAATATGCCTCATATAAAACCATTAAAATAAATGATAGGATTAGCCAGAGACTCCAAAGAGAGAAAGTAGTAATATTAAAATCTGAAAAAATTAAAGCACAGCATGTTGCAGCTACTTGTCCAACACGCTCAAATATGAGCAATATTTTGTTTTCATTGCTATAATCATAATTTTCTGGCTGATGCTTTATCCAGATAATATTAGGAATAAATAACATCAATAAATAAACTAATCCTATATATGAAAATCCTATATGTCCTAACATATAATTTCCTCCAAAACTTAACTTATATATTCATATTCAACTCTTTAACATTTTTTATTCTTATTAATTTATCTTCATAGCATAACAACATATTTTCATATTTATCTCGCTTATCTTCAAAATCTTTTGTCCACTTGAACATATTTTTTAACATTTCAAAGGTAGGATTGTAATTACATTTTTCTATTCTAAACTTTTGTTTTAAAATACGTGTAATTATTCTCATCCTTCTAATATGTAATGGAGTATCTAAGAAAATAATTTTATCTGCCATATCAAACAAGCATTTTTGACTTTCTCTATAAGTTCCCTCAATTATCCAATGACCTCTTTTGTCAATTTCTAAAATTCTATTTAATTGCTCAGAATCCGAACGTTTATATCTCTCTTCTCCTTCTCCCCCCCATGCTATGCTATCTCCTTCATAACATGGGATATTGTATTTTAAAGATAGCTCTTTTGAAAGTGTTGTTTTTCCACTTGCAACTATACCAAAGATTAATATTTTCATATATTCTCCAATCAAACTAAATCCAAATAGATAGCTTATAAAATAAGTAACCCATTTTCATCGTATTTGAAATTAGGTCCCCATGCAACTTCCCAATAATAACCATCAAGATCACTAAAATATGCATGATATCCCCCCCAAAATACATCTTGAGGTTCTTTAACTATAGTCGCTCCAGCACTTCTAGCTAACTCAATAACTTTATCAACATCTTCTTTAAATTCTACATTATATGCTAATGTGATACCTGAAAATCCACTATTTATTTTTGGAGGATTTTCTTCATTTATATCCTCAGCTAATAAATCTAAAGGATAAAGCTCAAATTTTGTTCCTGCTGTATCAAAGAACACTACTTTGGGATTGTCTTCTTTTTCATCAGTTTTAAATCCAAGTCCATCTCTATAGAACTTTATCGCTCTTTCCATACTTCTTACCCCTAAACAAATACATGTAATTTTATTCATTCTCAATCTCCTCATATAATATTTTTATAGCCAGTTTTTATTTTTTAAATAATTATAATTTATCTATTAAAGTATTCCATGTAAGTTCTAGAATCCCTGTCATATTCTTGGGCTCATTTGAAACATAAGTTACAACTGCATTCTTATCTGGCAAAATCACTACATAATTACCATATAACCCATCCATACGATATGAACCATTATATGAATTCATCCACATTTGATAGCCATATCCTTGATGATGATCTTCTGTTGCAAACTTTTCATTAAAGTCTTTTGTTTGAATCTGAACAGATGTTGCTTGCTCTATATAACTTGAAGGAATAAGTTGATTTCCATTCCATATTCCTTTATTAAGTATTAGCTGCCCAAATCTGGACAACTCATCAGCTGTTAAATACAACCCAGAAAACCCTTGTGGAATTCCCTTTGGGCATGTATCCCATTTAGGTTTCGGTATTTGTAAATATTTAAATACCTTTTCATTTAAGTATTCATCTAATTTACTTCCTGTTGTTATACTTATAATCTTTGAAAGCATATAAGTTGCTGAATTATCATATATAAAACGAGTACCTGGTTTAAATATAATTGGCTCATTAAAAAATAATTGAGATATATCCCACTCCTTATCATCACTCCAGTCAGCTTTCATTACAGGACACTCTCCATGACCACTTCCCATACAAAGCAAATCATGAATAGTAATTTCTTTTAAATATTCATTCATAGGTATCTCTTTTGCCTCAGGAAAAAAATCTATAATCTTATCTGTAAGATAAAGATATCCTTCGCTAATTGAAATTCCTACTGCCATTGATGTAAATGTCTTGCTTACAGAATATAAAAGTATTGGCTTTTCTTCTTCAAAATCATATTTTGCAATTATATTTCCATTTTTCCTAACAACAACATTAAGCACGTGAAGGTTTTGATCTTTTACTGATACTATTAAATCTTTTAATATTTCATTATTCATTACATTATTCCCCATTTATGATTCATTTTATATATATTATATAGGCATCTAACATAAAGCTTTCACTTCATTAACAAGTTCCTCAAGTATTTCTACTCCTTTTCTTGTATTACTTTCATTAAAAGAAATTAAAGTAATAAGCTCATCTATTCTTTTCTTATAATTTTGCGGTTTAGTTTTAAAAGCATCTATCATTTTTACTGCTTTTTTCTCATTAATACAATACTCATTATTTAAAGCAAATAAAACTTGATTTAAGGAAGAAATACTTCTGAAGCAATGACCACAAACATATGAAATATCATCTTTGTCTATATTGGATTTAGCAAACATTAGAGAAAAAGAGGCTTCAAACATATACCAACCAATTATTGCATTTCTTAAGTTTTCTGAATAAGGTATAGTTTTTTCTTTTAATTCGGTAATTTTATTTTTAGGATCATCTAATATCTTACAAATTGCTACTTCTCCCATATACATAGAGTTTAAATAAGCATGTGGATGTCCTGTCTGATAATTTGATGAAATTTTTCCATTTAAACAATCATCAATTACTTTCGATACACGTTTTACATCACGAAATATAAAATCCACACGATATCCTTGAATTACTAGCCATCCTCCTGCATTTACCCAAGGACCCCATTCTCCTAATGAACTAACTAAATTTATTCTATGTTCATCATCTAGCTTTGTAGCAATTTTATCAATTTCACTAACTTTAAACCCCTCTGATTCATTGTAATATATACCAATATCAATATCAGAATCTTGATGATTTGTACCTCTCGCTCTTGAACCTCCTAAAACTATTCCTACAATACCAGGAATACCTTTAAGTTCAGTAGTTATTTCATCTAAAATTTTTTTAATAATCATATTTATCTCCTATATTTATCTTAAATTCACAAATTGTCATTTATTGTTTATGATTTTATACAACTATTTTTTTATATATTTTGGGTTTATCCTTGCCATTACGTATTCATTTTCATATTTACCATTCCTAATAGCTGCAAGACGTTTAAGACCTTCCTTTTCAAATCCTAGTTTTTCATAAAGGTGAATAGCCCTTTTATTATCTTCAAAAACTCCTAATTCAACACGAATCAGCATCAACCAGTTGTCTGCAACATCAAGTAAAGCTTCCATTAATGCAGTTCCAACGCCAATATTTTGATAGTCCTTATGAATCATAATGCCTATACTACCACTATGTCGTGTGCGAGGATTTGCATTTATCACTAAACCTGCAGTACCAATAATAATTTCTTCACCATTTTTATCCTCTATTACAGCTACAAATTGGTGATGGTTGCCATCCATATTCATAATAAAATCCTCATTACGTTTTACTCTCTCTGATGGGATACCAAGTATATTTTCAAACACACCTGGCATACGCCTAAGTAAATTTATTCCTTTTCCATCTCCAATATCTATTGGTCTTATTAAAAATTTCATTCTAACTTGCCCCCTATGCTATTTATTATAAATAAATTTTAAACTCCTCTTAAAATAATTCAATAAGCTTTATAAATTTCAACAAATAATAATTCGTTGTTAGTTATTATTATGATATAATATGTATATTATATTTTATGTAAAGGAGGTTAATAAAAGTGAAATATTTCATTATTGAAGGTACATTAAACTCTACTTTAGAAATAGATGAAAGTGTTATGAAGGAACATATAGCTTATTCTCAAAAAGCAATAGAAAGAGGTGTAACATTAATAACAGGACTTAAGGAAAATATGAGTGGCGGAATTTTAATCATGAAAGCTAATTCTATCGAAGAAATCAAAGCTTATTTAAATTCTGATCCACTTAAAATTTCTGGTTCTCAAGAATATAATATTATAGAATTTACGCCTCACTATACTCATCCACAAACTAATGAATGGTTTGATAGATAAATTTAAATAATCAAATGATAATACTAATAGATTAATACATTTTTAAGGGAACTCTTAGATTTCCTTAAAAATGTATATAATTTATAGGTATTATTCATAATAAATCCTATTTACTAAATTATCTTCTTGCCTTTCCAGATATATGATCTATATTTACTTTTATAACTTTAGTTTTTGAACCTGCATTTTTAATATATATTTTTCCCTTTTCTATATAATCTGGTGAATATTTATTTATTAATTCCAAAAGAACTACATTTTTTTCATCATCAAAAACTTCTTTTGCACTCCCGAAGATTATTACACTTTCATATTTAGTGCTAAACTTATCTGGCAATACATTTGTTTGTCCAACTACACAAAAAGATACTTTATCATTATTTTTCAAGTTTTCTAACTTATGTCCTTCTAATGCACTATGAAAATATATTGAATCATTTGTATAAATATAACTTAATGGAACCCCATAAGGATATCCATTTTCATTCATCGTAGATAAAACTCCATATTCACACTTTTTTAATAGTTGTATTGCTTCTAACCTATCAATTTTTCTATCACTTCTTCTTATTTCATTAAACATATTAACTCCTTCATAATCCCTTTTAATATAAACTATCACGTTTTATTCACTTATAATTTTTCTAAATATATTGTATTTCCTTATTAATATTATTCTTATCTAACATTTTTCCAAACCAACAATCTTTATATTCCATATCATCATCAATACAAAAGTTCATTTCAACACAAGTATTATTTTCTAATATATTTTCATTTAAAATTCTTATCAAAGCTTCCAATTAGTCTGTCTCCTTAAACGATTTTAAATTTCTTTTATTCCAAAACCTATCCACCTGCCATCAACATCTTCAATAACAAACTCTTTATTACAATAATCAGTATGTGATAATTTACGAACAATTTTAGCTCCTGAATTTTTTAATTCCTCTTGTAAGATTTCTTGATTATTTGTTATAAAATATGCATCATAACCATATCCATATAGCTTTCTATTTGGAATTACTTCCTGTCCATTTGATTTTGTCAAAATAATCTCAGTAAAATCACGATACAAACAAATATGTGGTTCACTTACATCAAGATATTCTTCCACTCTGAATCCTAGTACCTCTTTATAATAAGCTGCTGTCTTTTTTATATCAGATGTTGGGAAAACACAATGTAACATATATAATATTTCTTTCATAATATCTACCTCCACATGAAACTATTAATCTATAGCTGCTCTATAATAGATGTGTTATAAGGTCATTTTATAATTTTATCATCTTACAACACTTGTCTATAATCTCATTAAATACCCCTTTATCAATATCTTTAATTGATAATAAAGGTTTTGGTTCACCATAATATTCATTAACTCTTTTTTCAAACCAAGTAACATCATGCCATTTGCCAAATTTATACCCCGTATTATGATAAACTCCTAATTTATTAAATCCAAAATACTCATGTAATTTTTCACTATTTATATTATTAGATGTAACTACTCCATATATATTTTGAATATTTTGTAGTTTAGATATTTCAATTAAAGCCGTATAAAAAGCTTTTCCTAACCCATAATGTAGATATTTATTATCGATATAAACAGATAACTCAACATTCCATTGATAAGCTGCTCTTTCTTTATGCCTATATGAATATGCATATCCAATTATCTTTTCATCTAAAGTACAAACTAAATAAGGATAATCTTTTGATATTTTTCTAATACGATTTTTAAATTCTTCAATTACTGGTACTTCATATTCAAAAGTTATTATTGTATCCCTTATATATGGTGCATATATTTGTAAAATTTCTTCTGCATCATTTTCACTAGCGATTCTTATTTTTATATCCATTTTTTATCCTCCCAGTATGCTTCAGTTTTATTTTTATCTTTATTGGTAAAATCTTAACTATTTTATATAAATTACACTTCTTTTTTGGTAATTATATCATAATTATAGATTTACTGTATATCCTTCTTTTGTTATATAATTTATTTTTATTTATTGTATTCAATACTCATTTACGAGTATTTTATTTAGTTGTATTATTTAATTAAAATTTCTTTATTTCAAATCTATAACTAAATAAATTTCTATTTTTTATAAACTTATGTAATGTCTAATTTATGTATAGAATAAATATAATATTTGATATATACTATACATAAAGTAAATATTTGTAAAAGGAGTGTTATAGATGAAATTTGTTAGAGTGATTTCACTATGCATGTTAAGTATATTTTTAATTGGTTGCAATAAATTTCAAAGTAATTATAAACTTGACCAAAAGAATCCTCCTATAATTAAAAATAACAATGAAACTGAGTCCTCAGAGAAAAATAAAAATAATGTAGACATGAAAAATATTATCGAAGATAGAGATAATATTGAAATTCCTGATAATAGTAAGAATGTTTCTAATCCTGAATTAAGAAATAACACCTTTGTAGATAAATATATACAGGGAATAAATTTAATTAAGGAGTTTTGTAAAAATAATTTCTTAGATTTAAAGTATGTTGAACCTATTGAGGATAGAATCAGTAGATTTGATGGTGAGCATGGTGTTAATCTACTAGAAACTTTATCATCACAAGGTGCAGAGACAATTAAGTATTTTACCGAAAATGAAGTTTTAAATGTTGATCTAAATATTAGTATAACGCAAATAGATCCAAGTTTAAGAACTCCTGAAAACAATACTTTTTCTGATATAATATATAAAGCTTCAATAGAAAATATAGACGAAAACTTTAATTTTAAGGATTCAAAATTAAATGAATTTAGAAACACTTTAGTTGAAATTAATAATTTGAATTATGAAAAGATAGATAGCTATATAGGAGATATGGATTCTAAGAAAATTAAAGACTATATGGTGTTCTTTAATAAAATTGATGATGATAGATACGAAGTTATTAGAATAGAAAATAATACCTGCTATTACAAAATTGTCTATGATCCTAATCTTTAGGATCATCTTAATAATGAAGAGTTTAATTTTAACTTTAATATCCTTCATAATAAACTAAAAGTGTAGTAACCTTTATAATAAGTTAATATACTTTTAGTTTATATACTATTGCTTTTCTTTATTCCTACATGCATAAGTATCATATTATTGATAATAGCTTTTTTACAATATCAACAGACTTATTTGCTGCCATTAAACAATTAGATTCAAAAATATCTACACCACTTTCATCTTCAGTATCTGTTATTGACCTTATAGCTATAAAAGGAATTTGATTTACATAACAAACATGCGCAATACTTGCTGTTTCCATATCTACACAAAGCGGATCATACTTAGATATTATTTCACTTCTCCCCTTATCATCTATAAATGCTTCTCCTGTAACTATTTTCCCAAATAATATATTTTGACTAAAAATATTATCATTAACTATTATCCTACATAAAGATAATAAATTCTTATCACTTTCAAAATATATAGTTTTCATCCATGGATGATATTCTGTTAATATTTCTTCAGCAACATCGTGATATACTACTTCTCTTGAAATAACTGTATCTCCAATACCTAAGCTTTTATCAATTGCTCCTGCTACTCCAGTTACAATAATATTAGTTATTTGAAACTTATCTATTAAAATTTGAGTTGCAATTGCTGCGTTAACTTTACAAACACCACAATATAGTGCAACAACTTCTATATCAGCATATTTACCAATATAAAATTTTAACATTGCATGATATTCTAATTTCCTATTTGAAATTTCATTAATAAAAGGTCTTATTTCATCTTCTGAAGGTGCTATAATTCCTATTCTCATAAATTCATCTCCCATTTAATAATTAACTTATCCTAATTTATTGATTAATCTTTATATAACTATATAACCCTTTGAGTCAATTGTAAATATATTCCTCATATTTATCAATACTATCATATTATTTAATAGTATATGACTGAAAAAGCTACAAGCTTAAATGAAGTGAACTCCATTTAGTGCTTATAGCTTTTTATTTAGTGCAAATCACCTAATATTCTGATTTTACTTTTTATCTATTACTTTCTTAGATTTATTTTCTAAGATTACTTTCCCCATATATATCATGCATAAGGATATAATTATTAATAACAATGAACCATTCACATTACTACCAGTTTGAGGTAAACTTCCTGAGTTATTATTTGTGTTACCATTATTATCATCTTCATTATCTTTTATAACTGTAACATTTATTTTTTTAGAAGTGCTGGCACCCTCGCTATCAGAAACACTGTAGTTAACTATATATTCTCCAGCTTTACTAGTATCTACAGTATTTTCTTCAACCTTTATAGATGCTGTTAAATCTCCATCCTCCTCATCATAAGCTGTTACATCCTTTAATGGATTAAAATCTTCATTTAATTTTATTGTTTTATCATTTGCAGTTATAACAGGAACATTATTAATAGGTTCTTCAGGTATATATATTCTATAATTTTCTATTTCTGCTTTAAATTCTTCTGATTCTTTATCAACTATTTTATATAATTCTTCCAATGTATATTTACCTTCTCTTACATAGCTATTTCCTGTTAGCTTATCTATAAAATTAGTACTTAAATATTGAAATTTATCTGGATACATATCTCTAACTGTATATAACATAGCATAACCTGTCTTAACACCATTAAAATTATCTCTATCTGTTACATATAATTGTACTCCACCACAAACTTGATTTTTTCCGGTTGGATAATTTGCAGTATCTAATGCTGAGTACTTTGAAAATTGTGGTGTAAATGAAGCTGCTCTAAATTTCACTCCTGGTAAATTCAAAGAATTTAGTTCATTAGCTAAATCTATAGGATTTATCCATGGCGCTCCTATTAATTCAAATGGCCTTGTTGTTCCTCTTCCTTCTGATACATTGGTTCCTTCAAATACACAAGTTCCTGTATATACTAAAGCTGTATCTAATGTTGGCATATTTGGTGAAGGCATTACCCATGTATCTAATCCTGTTTCATCATAGTACATATCTTGTGACCATCCACTCATTTTAACTACTTTTAAATCACAATTGATATTAAATTTATCATTAATATATTGTGCATATTCACCAACAGTTAATCCATACCTTTGAACTATTGGATACATTCCTACAAAAGAACTAAATTCAGTATCAAGCAAATTACCTTGAACTTCACTAGCTATAGGATTGGGTCTATCAAATACAACAAAAGTTTTATTATTTTCAGCACAAGCTTCCATTGCATATGCTAATGTATTTATATATGTGTAGAATCTAGCTCCTACATCCTGCATATCATAAGCTAATATATCTACATTTTGAAGCATTTCTGTAGTTGGCTTTTTAGTTGTACCATATAAACTATAAACTGGAAGTTTAGTAATATTATCTACCTCATTTCCAACACCATCTCCAGCTTGTGCATATCCTCTAATACCATGCTCTGCTGCAAACAATGCTGTTAAATTAGTCTTTTCGTATAATACATCTATAGAGCTTTTGAAATTACTATCAATACCTGATGGATTAGTTATGAGCCCCACTCTTTTATCTTTGAATATCTCTAAATTATTATCAATATTATCTATACCAAGCTTAGTACTATTGTTATCGTCTTCATTTTTGTTTGATGCTTTGTAAATATAGTACTTTTCTGTTTTAGTCTTAAAATCATTAGATTCATTATCAACTATTGAATATAATTCTTCTAATGTATATTTACCTTCCCTTACATAGCTATTTCCTGTTAGCTTGTCTATAAAGTTAGTACTTAAATATTGAAACTTTTCTGGATACATATCTCTAATTGTATATAACATAGCATAACCTGTCTTTACAGCATTAAATTTATCTCTATCAGTTACATATAATTGTACTCCACCACAAACTTGATTTTTACCTGTTGGGTAATTTGCCTTATCTGCTGCTGAATATTTTGAAAATGTTGGAGTAAATGAAGCTGCTCTAAATTTAACACCAGGTAACCCTAAAGAATTTAGTTCATTACTAAGATTCATTGGGTCAATCCATGGAGCTCCTATTAATTCAAATGGTCTCGTTGTTCCTCTTCCTTCTGATACATTGGTTCCTTCAAAAACACAAGTACCAGTATATACTATTGAAGTAGTTAGTGTAGGCATGTTTGGTGAAGGCATTACCCATGTATCTAATCCTGTTTCATCATAATACATATCACGAGTCCAGCCTTCCATTTCTACAACTTCAAGTTTACAATTAATATTAAATTCTTCATTTATGAATTTTGCATATTCTCCTACTGTCATCCCATATCTTTGAACTATAGGATACATTCCTACAAATGAACTATAATCAATATTAAGTAAATTTCCTTGAACCTCACCTCCAATTGGATTTGGTCTATCAAACACAACAAAAGTTTTGTCATTTTCAGCACAAGCTTCCATTGCATATGCTAGTGTATTTATATATGTGTAAAATCTTGCTCCTACATCTTGCATATCATATGCTAATATATCAACGTTTTGAAGCATTTCTGCAGTTGGTTTTTTAGTTGCTCCATATAAACTATGAACTGGAAGTTTAGTAACTTCATCAACTTCATTCCCTACACTATCTCCAGCTTGTGCATTACCTCTTATTCCATGTTCAGCGGCAAATAATGTTGTTAAATTTGTTTTTTCATATAATACATCTATTGAACTTGTAAAATTACTATCAACACCAGATGGATTTGTTATTAATCCTACTTTTTTTCCTTCAAAAATATCTAAATTCTTATCTAAATTGTCTATACCTAATTTTACTTGTACATTACTACTTGCATTTACAGTTTTTATTTCTTTATCTTGAAATAATACTGTAGAAATTAAAAATCCACATGTAATTATTCCAAGTTTTCTTTTTAACTTTAAATTCATTAAATTATCCCCCTATTTAATAATAATTTTTCAGCAATTAATAAAAAATGTATGATAATCCTCCATGCTAAGTTTTAAAAAGTCCAACAATATAAACTTTTATACATAATAATATAAATAGGTATAATAAATACCAAATCTTTTATCATAGGTATTTCTAACTAACATTTTTTATAATATATAATTATTAAAATAATTTTCCCCCTCTCTTTTTTAATTTTTGAATTGTCTCTATTAATAATTAAAAATACGCCTTATAAAACCTTTTAAAGATAGTATCATAGCTAACTTATAGTAATAAAAGTATATTTACATTTATTACCATTGTAACATTTTAGAAATTAAGTTTCAACACTTTAACTTTTAAATATTATTCTATTTCACTTTTTTAATATTTAAAATAAAAAATCCCAAGTACATAAAATACTTGAGATTTTTATATTTATTGCAGCTCAAAAGCTCCTGTATAGAGTTGATAGTATTTTCCTTTTTGCTGTATTAAATCATCATGATTTCCACGCTCTATTATTCTTCCTTGTTCAAGAACCATAATTACATCTGAGTTCTTAACTGTAGAAAGTCTATGAGCAATAACAAATACTGTTCTACCATGCATAAGTTTATCCATACCCTCTTGAACTATTGCTTCAGTTCTTGTATCTATACTTGAAGTAGCTTCATCCAAAATTAATACTGGAGGATCGGCAATAGCAGCTCTAGCAATTGCTAAAAGTTGTCTTTGTCCTTGTGATAAATTAGCTCCATCTCCTGTTATCAGCGTGTCATATCCTTGTGATAAATGTTTAATAAATGTATCTGCATTAGCTAACTTTGCAGCTGCAAATACTTCCTCATCAGTTGCATCTAACTTACCATATCTAATGTTATCTGCTATTGTTCCTGTAAATAGATGAGTATCTTGAAGTACTATTCCTAGTGATCTTCTTAAATCATCTTTTTTAATTTTATTAATGTTGATTCCATCATATCTGATTTTACCATCTTGTATATCATAGAATCTATTAATTAAATTAGTTATTGTAGTTTTTCCTGCACCAGTTGCTCCAACGAAAGCTACCTTTTGACCTGGCTTTGCAAATAGTTTTATATTATGAAGAATTATCTTTTTATCATCATATCCAAAGTCTACATCATCAAATACCATATCTCCTAGCATTCTTGTGTAAGTAATTGTACCATCACTATGAGGATGCTTCCATGCCCATATACCAGTACGTTCTTTTACTTCTTCTAACTCTCCATTTGATTTTACTTTAGCATTAACTAATGTTACATATCCGTCATCAGTTTCATGATCTTCATCTAGAAGTTCAAAAATTCTTTCTGCTCCTGCAAGCGCCATAATTACAGAGTTAAATTGTTGTGACATTTGTCCTATTGGCTGATTTAAATTTCTAGTAAGTTGTAAAAATGACGCAAGTGCACCTAAAGTAAATCCTCCAACACCGCCTATGGCTAAAAGACCTCCCACAACTGCAGTAAGAACATAATTTATATAACTTAAGTTACCCATTATAGGCATTAATATATTTGCAAAAGTATTAGCTTTATAAGCACTATCGCATAAATCATCATTTAATTTATCGAAATTTATCTTAGATTCATCTTCATGACAAAAAACTTTAATAACCTTTTGTCCTTCCATCATTTCTTCTATAAATCCATTAACTTTTCCTAAATCCTTTTGTTGTTTTCCAAAGTAAAGTGAACTTTTACCTCCAATGGTTTTTATAACTTTAAACATTACGAAAATCATTACTAGTGCAACAAATGTAAGAGGAATACTTAAAATTATCATTGAAATAAATACACTAACTACAGTTATTATTGATGATATTAATTGTGGTAAGCTTTGACTTATCATTTGCCTTAGTGTATCTGTATCATTAGTATACAAACTCATTATTTCTCCATGAGAATGAGTATCAAAATATTTTATTGGTAAACTTTCCATATGCTCAAACATATCATCTCTAATTTTCTTAAGACTTCCTTGAGCTACAACTATCATAATTCTATTATATATATAAGTTGATAATGTTCCTATATAGTATATTACCGCCATCATTCCTATTGTTTTTAGTAATGGCATGAAATTAGGACTTGATTGTCCTAAAAATGGTGTAATATAATCATCTATTAAAGTTTTGAGAAATAATGTACTTGCTACAGTTGCAAGTGAACTAATTAATATGCAAATTATAACTATTAAAAACTTTAGTTTATATTCCTTGAAGACATATTCCAAAAGCCTGCTTAATGTCTTCATGGGATTTTTACTTCCTTTTCTAGCTGACATTTTTCCTGGTGCTCCTGGGCCATTACTTCTTACTTTTTGTACATTATTAGGCTTCATCTTCACCAGCTCCTTTCACTTGACACTCATATACTTCTTTGTATATTTCATTTGTTCTTAATAGTTCTTCATGAGTTCCAATTCCATCAATTTTACCATCGTTTAATACTATTATTTTATCTGCATCTTCAACTGAAGAAATACGTTGTGCAATAATTATTTTGGTAGTATGTGGAATTGATTGCTTGAATGACTTTCTAATTAGTGCATCAGTCTTTGTGTCTACAGCACTTGTTGAATCATCTAAAATTAGTATTTTAGGTTTCTTAAGTAATGCCCTTGCAATACATAATCTTTGCTTTTGCCCACCTGACACATTTGTTCCACCTTGTTCAATATAAGTATCATATTTATCTGGGAAGTTTTCTATAAATTCACTAGCTTGTGCAGCATTACACGCCTGCACTATTTCTTCATCAGTAGCATCTTTATTACCCCATCTTAAGTTTTCATTTATTGTTCCTGAGAAAAGCACATTCTTTTGAAGAACCATTGAAACTTCATTTCTTAATGTTTCAATATCATAATCTCTAACATCTAATCCACCAATTTTTAATGATCCACTTGTTACATCATAAAGTCTTGGAATAAGTTGTACAAATGTTGACTTTGCACTTCCTGTTCCACCTATGATTCCAATAGTTTCTCCTGATTTAATTTTTAAGTTTATATTTTCTAAATTTAAATTATCTTCTTTTTTCCCATAGCTAAAATTAACATTATCAAATTCAATAGAACCATCTTTAACTTCATATATAGGATTTTCAGAGTTTTTCAAATCACTTTCTTCTTCTAATACTTCAACAATTCTTTCTGCTGATGATTTTGCCATTGTAACCATAACAAAAACCATTGATATCATCATAAGACTCATTAAAATGTTACCAGCATATGTGAATAAACTCATAAGTTCCCCAGTTTTCATATCACTTGATACTATCATCTTTGCACCAAACCAAGAAAATAATAAGATAATTGTATACATAGTAAATTGCATTATAGGTGCATTTAAAATTATTATTTTTTCTGCCTTTATAAACATGTTATATAAGTTTTGTGAAGCCTTATGAAACTTATCAATTTCATGATCTTCTCTTACATAAGCTTTTACTACACGAATACCTGTTAAGTTTTCCTGTACACTTGCATTTAAATCATCATATTTTCTAAAAACCTTTTTGAAAATAGGATGAGCATTTGAAATTACAAAATATAAAGAAATTCCAAGAAATATAATTGCTCCTAAGAATATTAATGCCATTCTTGAATTAATATAGAAACTCATTACCATCGCAGCTATAAGCATAAATGGCGCTCTTGCAAATGTTCTAATAATCATTAAGTATGCATTTTGTACGTTTGTTACGTCCGTAGTTAATCTTGTTACTAATCCTGCTGTTGAATATTTGTCTATATTGGAAAAGGAGTAATCTTGTATTTTATAAAACATTCCTTTTCTTAAATTTTTTGCAAATCCTGTAGATGCCTTAGCTCCAGTTTTTCCAGCTAAAGCTCCAAATGTCAGAGATACAAAAGCCATAACTAGCATAATTACTCCAAGTATAGTTACATATTTCATATCTCCCTTCTCTACCCCATTATCAATAATCATAGCCATTAAAACAGGAATAATTACTTCAAGTATTACTTCAATTGCAATAAAAGCAGGAGTTAAGATAGAATCCTTTTTATACTCCCTAATATAACTAGATAATTTTTTAATCATACTATTCCTCCCTTTGTTAGATTTCTAACTTTAAAATTAAAAAAATTACTTTATTTTATTAGTTTCCCACCTATAACAATAAAATTCTCTATTTTAAATATTTACTTTTGTTAGGTTTCTAACTAAATACAATTAAAAAAATTGCATTACTCTGCAATATTTTTAGTTAACTTTTCCAATATTTCATTAAACAATTCAAGCTCCTCTTCTTTTAAAGAATTAAAAATTATAGATTCTACAATTTCTATTTCTTTATGTACAGATTTATGAACTTCTATTCCTTTATCAGTTAAAATAATCTTTTTAAGCCTTGCATCTTCACAAACACTTATTCTTTTAATAAGCCCATTTTTTTCCATCAAAGAAAGTACACTTGTTACCGAAGAACGTCTAATATCAAATTCTTCTTCGATTGTTTTTTGAAAAATATCTCTTTTAGGTGCTTGATGAGATATAAACCCCAGAATTTTTGCTTGCATACTGCTTATCCCATATTCTAGTGATACTTTTCCTATTCTTCTTTTAATTTTATGAGACAAAATATTTATTTTTCTTCCGATATGTTTTACTTCACTCATTAATTACACCTACACTTTTGTTAGACTTCTAACTAATTATATAACTATTTAATCTACTTGTCAATTTATTGATTTAATTTCTAAAATATATTTACATAAATAATCTGAATTTCATATCAAATAATGTTTTATATTGTAGTAATTTGAAAATAAAAATGCTAAAATATAAGTGGTATTTTTTATTCTTTGGAATTTAATTAAAATTTCAATTTAATTTTAATTATTATTCAAATATATAATTAATTTTGGGGGGGATATCATGAAATTTAAAGGTAAAAATATTAAAAGTATCAAAGTAAAAATGTTATTATTACTACTTCCTGTAATTATTATTTCAATGCTTGCATTAGGATCAATGAGTTATTTAACTTCAAAACAAATAATAAATAAAGAAATTGAATTAAATATGAATAATGAACTTGATAAAAAACTACAGGAAATTGAAAAAAGTTTAGAAAGACATAAGAAAATATCTGAGAGCTTAGCTAAGGTTGCTCAATCTTCATATTCATCTTTAACTAAAGATAATTTGTCTAGTATATTAGTAAATTTAATAGAAACTAATGATGAAACCTTTGGTGCAGGAATATGGTTTGAACCATTTAAGTATAATAAAGAAATTGAATTCTTCGGACCTTATGCTTATAAAGATAATGGAAAAGCTATATACTCAAATCAATATACTAATACTAATTTTACATTAGATGATTGGTACACATTGGGAAAAGCTACAAATGAAAAGGTTGTTTGGACATCTCCTTATTATGATCCCGTTACTGATGTATCTATGTTAACTTGTACAACTCCATTTTATGATTCAAATAATAAATTTATTGGAGTTTCCACAGCTGATATAAATTTAACTACTCTGCAAAATAACATCAAGAATATGAAGGTTGGAAACAATGGTAGAGCATTCTTAATTGATAAAGATGGATTGTATATTGCTGATGCAGATGAATCTAAGATAATGAAAACAAATATAAAAGATGATGAAAATTCTACACTTGCTGATTTAGGAAAGAAAATTTTATCTGAAAAAAGTGGTCAAGGAACCTTTAGTGATGATTATGGTATTGAAAAAGTATATTATAAGACTATAGATGAAACTAATTGGACTATTGCTATATCCATTCCAGAAAGTGAAATTTATTTAGAAGTAAGTTCTCTTATGAATAAAATTGGTGTAATAATTTTAATATCAATTTTATTGGTAGTTATAGTTATTGTATTATTTGCAAATTATATAGGAAAAATTTTAAAGAAAGTTAATAATTTTGCTATGAAAATGGCAAATGGAGATTTAACAGATCAACTTGATATAGAAAGTAATGATGAATTCGGACAAATGAGTAATCATTTAAATAAAATGTCAAAAAGTATTCATTCTATTATAGAATCTGTAATGGAGAATGCAGAAAATATAAGTGCTTCTTCTGAAGAGCTTTCTGCAACTGTTGAAGAACTTTCTGCCAAAACTATAACAATTAATGAAGCTGTTAATACTATAGCAAGTAGTATGCAAGAATCTAGTGCTACTACTGAAGAAATAAGTGCATCTATTCAAGAAGTAGATTCTAGTATAAACATTCTATCTTCTAAGTCTATGGATGGAAGCAATAATGCTAGTAAAGCTAAAGATAGGGCTAGTGTAGCTAAAGAGATTAGTAAAAAAGCTAAAAAAACAACTAAAGATTTATATATTCAAAAAGAATCTAATATGAATAACTTAATTAAAGAGAGTTCTGTAATAGATACTATTAGGGTAATGGCTGAAACCATATCTTCTATCTCTGAGCAAACTAATCTACTAGCACTAAATGCTGCTATTGAAGCTGCAAGAGCTGGAGAACAGGGAAAAGGATTTGCTGTTGTTGCTGAAGAAGTTAGGAAACTTGCTGAACAGTCTTCTTCGGCTGTAGTAGAAATACAAAATACTATAGAATCAGTAAAACAGGTATTTATTAAAAGTATAGATACTGGTAATGATTTATTAAAATTTATTAATATAGACATAATGAAAAACTATGAAGAATATGAGCAAACAGGAAATCAATATTATAATGACTCTGACTTCGTAAGTAATATGTCAGATGAAATTGCTGCAATGTCAGAAGAAATTACTGCTACTGTTGGACAAGTAACTGAAGCAATTCAAAATATGGCTGAATCTTCACAAGAATCTACTGAAAATGCCGATACTATAAAAGAAAATATGAATGAAACAACAAAAGCAATAGAACAAGTGGCTCAAACAGCACAAAGTCAAGCTGAGCTTGCTCAAAAATTAACTGAAATAATACAACAATTTAAGATATAGATATAAATTTTATATTTACTTTATCTAATAGATAAGTAATATATTAATTAACATTTATTAAACCAATGAGGTCAATATTATCTTAAAATATTAATAGGAGAAACGAATTATTGTTTCTCCTATTTTAATATTTTATCTATTGAAATATCTCTAGGCTCAAATTTAAACCTTCCAATTTCTATATTAGGCTTTGTCTTTCCATGAAAATCACTTCCACAAGTTATTATCATATTATTTTTTATAGCCTTAGTATAAAAATATTCAATTTGCTCTTTTGTATGATAACTACTAAAAACCTCTATTCCTTCTATTCCTTCTTCTATTAAATTATCTATTAAATCTAACTTGTCTTTTAAATTATTCCCTGGATGTGCTATTACTGCTTTTCCTCCATTCTTATGGATTAATCTAATGGCTTCTTTTAAACTTATAAATTTTATTGGCACATATGCTGGCTTTCCTTGTGCAAAATAATCCCAATAAAAATTTACATAAGGCATATCACTCCTATTTCCACCTTCTAAATAAGGTTTTAATATTAATGATTTTCTATTTTCACTATCTTCTAATAAGATTTCTGCTATTAATTCTCCTGTAACAACTCCATTTGATGATCTTTTAATAACTTCATCTTCAAAAATATTTAAATTTGTATATTCTTTTATTAATCTTATTTTTTCTTTTGAAGCCCTTTTTTCTTGACTTAAAATATCTTCTTCAATATTATAGAAATCCTTTGACTTATAATCTATATTATATCCAAGCAAATGTAAATTTCTATTATTAAATGTGCAATCTATTTCTATTCCTGGTATAACTGTTATATTTTTATTCTTACTATAGCTTAAAGCACGGTCTACTGCTCTTACTGAATTATGATCACTTATAGAAATTATTTCAACATTATTTTTTATAGTTCTATCAATAATTTCTTCTGGAGTCAATTCTCCATCATCACTAAAACATGAATGCATATGCAAATCTATTTTACTCATATCCTTCTCCTTGTAAATATCTATATTTTATTATAATTCCATCTATATTATACAATTATTTTATTATAATTAATTTTCAAATATAGATAATTTTACTCTTATGTTTAATTAATATGCTAAAATTTCATATCCATCATCTGTTACCAGTACAGTTACTTCCCATTGTGCAGATGGCATAGAATCTGCTGTATATATTGTCCACTCATTCTCCTGGTCTAAAAACACTTCACTAGTCCCCATATTCAACATAGGTTCAATTGTAAATATCATTCCTGGAATCATAAGCATTTCAGTTTTAGGTTTTGATATATAGCTTATCCAAGGATCTTCATGAAGTTCTAACCCAACTCCATGTCCCCCAATTTCCTCTACAACTGAGTATCCATTTTTCAGTGCATATTGATGCACTGCATATCCCATATCACCTAAAAATCTCCAAGGCTTGACTTGCTCTAAGCCTTTTTCAATACACTCCTTAGCTATTTTAACAAGATTCTTTTTTTCTTCACTTACTTCACCAATACAAAACATCCTTGATGAATCTGAATAATAACCTTTATAAATAGTAGATATATCTACATTAATAATATCTCCATCCTTTAATTTATCTAGCTCTGAAGGTATTCCATGGCATACTTGACTATTAATAGATGTACATGAACTTTTAGGATATCCTTCATATCCTAATGTTGCTGGAATCCCTCCCAATTCTATAGTCTTGGAATGTACAAGTTTATCTATCTCTTCTGTTGACATTCCCACACATATTTTATTTGAAATATAGTCTAATATAGCAATATTAACTTTTCCACTTTCTCTTATACCATCAATTTGCTCTTTTGTCTTAATAATTTTTCTTGATGGTACAATATGACCTTGCATTTTAAAATTAATTATCTTCTTATCAAAATCTTCATGGCAGAATTTATATTTCTTTTGGCTACCACACCAACATAAATCATTTCTCCCTATTTTATTAAGCATATTTTTACCTCTTCTTTAAAATTAGGAGTAATTTAAGTATTAAGTTATCTTAGCTTTTTCAAACAATAAAATTTCAGATGATTGACGTCTATAATTATTTGGTGTATATCCATATGCCTTAACAAAAGCCCTTGTAAATGCTTCCTGGGAAGAAAAACCATATTCTACAGCGATATCTAATACTCTACGTTTTGTATTTTTAATATCTACTGCTGCTAAACTTATCTTTCTATTTGCAATATACTTTTTAAACGTTACACCAACATATTCATGAAATTTTTCTGAACAATAAAAAGAAGAGTACCCAACATAATTAGACATTTGTTCTAAAGTTGGATTTTCTTTTATGTTTTCTTCTATCCAATCAACCATATTTTCTATAGTTTTTACTGACAACTTTATCACTCCTTAATTAAATGTTATCATTTTTGAATACATAAAACTTGATATAACTTGTAATAATATCTTACTAAATAGAATTTATTTTTTATTATGGCTATTTCTTAACATAATTAATTATTTCGTCAATATTTTTTCTTCTTGTAAAATCAACTGGCCTATCATAGCATGCTAACATGCCCTTCTCATCTGAAGTTAATTCTTTTTTCATCTTTATTTTAATTTTTAGTAACATCATTAGAGCTTTATCAAAAATATTAAGATTACTATAATTAAATCCACCTCTTAGATAAAAGAATCTTATATATTTTTGTTGTTCTTCAGTAAAGTTTTTATTTTTTACTTCATTAATATTTTCTTCCTTAGATGGTGATGCTCCTGTTGCAAAAACAATTATTTTTTTGTTCTTTAGTTTATCAAGGTTTTTTGTTATCAATTTTATTCCAAGTATACCAACAGCATATAAACTTCCTCCATAAATTATATTATCATATGAAGAAAGCTTACTTATCTCAATATTTGATATATTAAAAATATCTGCTGACAATTCTTCAGCTATCCATTCTGCATATTTTTTTGTGTACCCAGTTTTTGATTTATATATAACAACAGTTTTCATTTTCCACATCTCCTAAATACTTTAAATTTTAGCTTATATATTACTAACATATCCAATAAAATAAACATGAGTAATAATCGATATTTCATTCGCACCTTAGTATATAAAAAGTGTTTTCCCATTACTAATATTATTATATATTTTCCATTTTAGTGCAATATAAAAACTGTACCTCCATTTTAATTTCACATACTAAAATGGAACTAAAATCAAAGGTACAGTCTTTTTAATATTTATCTAATAAATCTATTTTAGAATATTTATTAGGCAATTCTTATTTCCCAAAAACTTGGATTTGACTCAATGCTGGGAAAGGTGATGGATCATCAGCTTTTATTAAATCACTAAATGTTAACCAACTTATCTTTTTTTCTGGGAATGTTATAATATGCGCCTTATCGCTTTTTTCTAGATCACATATTAACTCAGAGTTATCTGAGAATCTAAAAGTAACTTTTACCCACCAGTTATCATGTGGAAAATCTGATCTTGTATATAAAACAATTTTATCTGTAATTATTTCTCTCCCAAAATCAATTTTAAAGCAAGCGTCATCTCTCATGCCTATTCCCCATGATTCATATGGCCATTTTCCATGGTCATGATTTTCACAGTTACCGTTTATAGCGTTTCTAGCTGCAAAAACAGCTTCTCCTCTAGTTTCTACATTTGCAGAAGCATGTGGATACACACCAATAAGGCCTTGCTGATCCATTTTGTTTAATGCTAAATTTCTATAACATTCTACTTCTTCTTTTCTAGCAATTCTTACTGATAATAAATGTTTTTCTCCATAAAACACCTTTGGTGAATAGCTTACTTTCTTCTCTCCAAAAGGAATTTCATATGTTATAAGATTTTCTGTTACATATATTAAAGATTCTCCCATTGCATCATCAATTTCTGCTACAAGATAAATTTCTTTATTAGATGTTTCAATTTGAATCCTATCACCTTCTTTGTATTCTTCTTTAAATACAAGTCTAACTTCATTACATTCTTTATTTTCAGCTTTAATATTTCCATCTTTATCTAATATCTTTAATGATAATTGAATCATAATATCTCCTTAAATTTAGATATACTAACCTAAAAGATTTTTAATATATTCTTTTATTTCATCATTTTTGCAATTTTCATAAAAATATTCCTTAAATTTAGCACCACCTACAGCGCCTCTTAATAAATCTTGATCTATTCTTTGTAAAATTGTTAACATATCTGTATGTGTAACTTTCTTAACTTCATCTAATATTTTCTTATTTCTTTGTTCTGGAATAACTCTATCTTTTGGATATCCTTGCCCACTCCTGCCTTCAAATAATTTTTCAAAAATATATTCAAGATTTAATTCTGCTCCCCATCCAAATCCTTTAGCAAAAGGAAGTGATATCGCATTACCATCATTAATTTGAGCAAACATGTATGCATCTGATGGATCTACAACATGCCCACATAGCACTCCTGGGAAAGAATTACATGCAAGCATTGCTCCTTCTCCTGTTCCACAACCTGTTATTACATAATCTGCTGCTCCAGAATTTAATAATATTGCTGTTAAGATACCATTTTGAACATATGTTAATTGTGCTTCATCTTCAGCACTATACATTCCATAATTAAAAACTTCATGTCCTTTTGGTTCTACTACCTTTTTTAATGTTTCATATATCATTGAATTTTTTGCTGCCTGACTATTTTCATTTATTAAAGCAATTTTCATTTTTAATTCTCCTTCCAATTATTCTCATCCACGGAGTGTAAATTTTACACTCCATGGGAACATCATTATTGTGGTTGCTTTCCGATATAAGCTAATATACCACCATCTACATATAAAATATGGCCATTAACAAAGTCAGAAGCATCTGATGCTAAGAATATAGCTGGTCCTGTAAGATCATCTGTTGTTCCCCAACGTGCTGCTGGAGTTTTAGAGATAATAAAGTTATTGAAAGGATGTCCCTCAGTTCTAAGTGGTGCAGTTTGTGGCGTTTCTATATATCCAGGTCCTATGCCGTTACATTGTATATTATATTCACCATACTCTGATGCTATATTTTTTGTTAACATCTTAAGTCCACCTTTCGCTGCTGCATAAGCTGAAACTGTTTCTCTTCCAAGTTCACTCATCATTGAGCATATGTTTATTATCTTTCCATGACCCTTTTTAATCATTCCTGGTATTACTGCCTTAGATACTATAAATGGTGCATTTAAATCTACATCTATTACTTTACGAAAATCTTCTGCTTTCATTTCAAGCATTGGAACTCTTCTTATTATTCCTGCGTTATTTACAAGTATATCTATTATACCTACTTCTTCCTCTATCTTTTTAACCATTGCAACTACACCATCTTCATCTGTGACATCACAAACATATCCATATGCTTTTATTCCATGTTCTGCATACGCCTCAATTCCTTTATTAACTAAATCTTGATTGATATCATTAAAAACTACAGTTGCTCCTGCTTCTCCATATGATTTTGCTATTGAAAATCCTATTCCATAAGATGCTCCAGTTACTAAAGCTACCTTTCCCTCTAATGAAAAACTCTTCATAATATCCATAATAAAATCCTCCTAAAATTATATTTAATAGTATTATTTTTATATTTATATAATTATCTTAATTCGCTTAATTTTACAGCATCCATATCATCGAAATCTTGATTTTCTCCAACCATCCCCCAGATAAATGTGTATGCTCTTGTACCTGCCCCTGAATGTATTGACCAACTTGGTGATATAACTGCTTCTTCATTTCTTATAACAATATGCCTTGTTTCTGTAGGTTCTCCCATATAATGCATTACAAAGTTATCATCCTTAATATCGAAATATAAATAAACTTCCATTCTTCGATCATGTGTATGGCATGGCATTGTATTCCAAACACTTCCTGGCTTTAATTGAGTCATCCCCATAACTAATTGGCAACTTTCAACTTGTCCTGGAAGTATATATTTTCTTATTACTCTATGATTGGATTCCTCTAATGATCCAAGCTCTACTGTTACACAATCTTCTGGTTTTATTAAAACTGTTGGATACTCCTTATGGGCTGGTGCACTATTGAAATAAAATTTTGCTGGATTATTTTCATCTTCACTAGCAAATTCAATATCTTTAGTTCCCATTCCAATATACATACCATCTTTATAATCTAATGAGTATTTTTGCCCATCTAGTGTAATAGTCCCTTTACCACCTATATTAATTACTCCAAGTTCTCTTCTTTCTAAAAAATACTTAGCTCTAAGTTCTTCTCCAGCTTTTAATATTAAAGGATTTACTGGTACTGCAGCCCCTATTATAATTCTATCAATATGGCTATATACCATTTTAACTTCATCTTTTTCAAATAAACTTTGAATTAAAAACTCTTCTCTTAATTCCTTTGTCGTATAATGCTTTACATCTTTTGGTGATGCTGCTGTTCTTAATTCCATCTTTCCTCTCCTCCTTTATATCTTATCTTGTAACTATAGTTTAACATTTTAAATTTTCTATTTCTTGTGATTTCATGTCATAAATATTGCAAATATTGAACTTAAGAATTATAATTATTGTAAATTATCAAGGAGGGATTATTGTGATTGAATTTAATTCATGTGAAGCAGCTATAAAAAGTGCCTTAGAAAATCAATATTTTTCTATTGCGCATTTATATAAAGAAGAAAAGTCTATGGCTATGCATATACATGACTCTTATGAAATTTACTACTCAATAACAGGGGGAAAGCAAATTCTTATTGGTAATAAATTTTATGATATTAAACCTGGAGACTTATTCGTTATTAATCAATTTGAAAGTCATTACATATCTAAATTAGATAAAATAGTTCATGAGAGGATTGTACTTTCAATTGAACCTGATTTTTTAATATCATCTTCTACTAGTAAAACTGACTTAAATTACTGCTTTTCTAGTCGAAATAAAAACTTTAGTCATAGAATTTCTTTAAATAAAGAGCAACAGGGTAGGTTTAACTATTTCATAAATAAAATACTAGCCTCTGAAGGTTTTGGAAATGATATAATTGAATATGCTACATTTTTAGAATTAATGACTTTTATTAATAAAATTTATATAAGTAATGAAAAGCCACTGTCTGAAGAATACTCCTACAAATATAATCAACAAGTAGATGAAATAATAGAATATATAAATGCAAATATAACTGAACCAATTACAATTGAGCATTTGGCAAGTAATTTTTATTTAAGCACATCTTATATTTGTAGAATATTTAAATCTGCAACTGGTACAACAATTAATAAATATATATCCGGAAGAAGGATTTCTATAGCGAAATCCATGCTAGCTAATGGTGAAAATGTCAATGATGTTTGTGAAAAATGTGGTTTTAATGACTACAGCAATTTTCTTAAAACATTCAAAAAAGCCGTTGGTTTTTCTCCTAAAAAGTATTCAACTTTTAGTACAAGCTAGGAAATTGTCTTAAAACATAAAAATAAAAAAAACGTGAACTTTTACCTTAGAAGGATAAAATCTCACGTTTTTTATTTTATATCATATTTTTATTTAGTTTCTTGCCATATATTTTTTAAATAATATATCTGCAATCTCTGGATTAGTTTCTTTTAATTCATTAAGATAAACAAATGCACTTCCTTTATAATCTTTTTCTTCTCCAAGCAAAATCACCTCATAGCAACTTCTCAATATATTTACTATACAATTTTCGAAATGATTTTCTTTGCAACTTTTGCAAGTCTTTAGAATATCTACTACACCATCCATTATGTATTCCTTGTCATATATTCTTGTATCTGCTATAGGAATATTATCATAGCCACCTACAACATAAGTTACTTTATTAATCATACAATTTTTTATACATTCAGTCCCATATCCAACTAAACATGTTTCTCTTTGGCAAACTCCACACTCATTTTCAGAAAGACAACAAGGGCTAAGCTTGTCCACCAATTTGCTAAAATTTATTTCTTTAAATGCAACTCCCATTTTTATCCTCCACTTATTCAAACTTAAATATTAACAATATGATCATAAACTAAATTATATCATTTATCTATAAAATAATGTAAGATTTTTCTTAATCTCCTTTGTATTATTTTTACTTCTATATAGTATATACTTTTAACTTATAATTTAAATAATTAACAAAGTTAATTTCTACTTAATCATTTTATTTTACCTTTTAAAATAAGATGCTCAACATATTTAATATGCCAAGCATCTTATTATTTAAATCTCATCTCATTATAACTTTTTATTAAATTATCTTTTTTATTAACGTAGAAATATTTTCAATTATGCTATTTCTTCTATCTTTTGATGATTTATATGCATCTCTTCTAAGTTGAGTTGAGTTTAATCCCTCATCTTTGCAATATTGTTCAAGTTCTACAGTATTTTTTTCACTATTAATGTTAGTACTATTATTAAATTCTCCGATAGTGTACATATATAATTCCTCCAATTCTTATTATTTCTCCTACTTTCTTATTATTTTCTCTAATTTTGATAAACATATTCATAATAACATCCTCCTTTAATTTATTTTTTATATTAAAAATGACCCTAGTTCTCCCAGGGCCATTAAAATATCACGTTCATTAATAAATAAATGCATAAAAAAACCATGAGAATAATAACTCATGGCGATATACTTAATTGATATATTAAAATTAAAAAATTATAAAATATCTCCGCTGGCAGAGCTACTAATTAAAAACAATCTATATTCAATTTTATTTTTGTTGCATATTAAATTCATAGACATAACTCTACCTCCTTATTTATATTTATTTAATATTCTCCATATTTAATTAATTATCTTACTACTTTATTATTATATACCATTATCCACATTTTGTAAACAAATAAATGTAAAAAATATAATTCTAGTATTTTTTATTTAATAATTTTTTTATATTTATTAAAGATTTATATAATATTTTCAAAAATTTTAAAAACATCTAATATTCCATATCCCCATTGCGGATTAGGATATATATCACCTTTTCTTTGTTCGGTACCTCTATTTAAATATGCTTTTATAGTTTGTTGAAATAAATATAAATCATTTCCCCTTATTATTCCCCATTCAAAAATTAAAGCACAGACACCTGCTACTATTGCGGCTGAAACAGCTGTTCCACTTATTACATACATTTTATTCCCTGGCGCTATTGAAACAATATTCACTCCTGGAGCCGCTAAATCTATTATATCTATGAAATCATCAAGACTTGCAACACCTGAAAAATTAACAATATTATTATTTCTTTGATTATAACTTGCAACTGAAATTGCATACCTAGAATTTGATGGATTAGTAGTAGTTCCGTAAGGATCAAATGGACTAAATCTTGTGTTTCCACGTAATATTCCTTTTTGTGGTAACCAAGCATTAAAAGTTCCATCCATAATCAATTTACCTGTTAACCTAAATTGCCATATTCCAGGGATTAAATTTAAAAATACAACTCTAATTAGTTCATCTCCTGAGGTTATTTCTGGCATAAAATACATTATTTCAATACTTGTTTCTGAAAGTATATATTTATAACTTATTTCTGTATTTAATAGTGATGGAGTTAGCCCTGTGCTTTCACCATCTGGTGATATAACTTCAAGAGTAATAACATTAGGGACATCAACCCAAATTTCTAGTGCTAAGAACTTTTGTTTTTCATCTACATCTAATTGAATAACTTTTATTTCTTCTTCTTTTTTAATAATTCCAGATGCATGCCCACCATTTGCGCCCTCATTGCCTACTCCTGTAACGACAACTATGCCTCCACTCATAGCAATATATTCTATATATTCTTCTAATATCCCATTTCCCTTATGATTGCCCGCATTAGTTCCTAAAGGTAATAATATAACTATTGGACTTTGTATTGTTAGTTTATATTCATATAAAAATTTTAATGATATATATATTGAAGGTAAACTATATATAGCTGTATCTATTCCATATTCTCTTTTAAAATGCTCTGATTCTTTTAATTTTATAGATATAAATCTGCATTTATTAGCAACACCTTTAAAATTTGACTCTTTATTATAGCCTCCTACTATGCCTAATAAGCTTGTTCCATGACCACTTTCATCTCTACTTGGTACTATGTCATATGGATTTTGCCCATTTCTAAATGCATTTATAGCATCGTTTATCATTTTATTTGTATAGATACTACCATAGGGAGCCTTAATTTCTTTATACTCTTCTTTTGAAGCTATTGTTTGATCCCAAATCAGTTCTATTCTACTTTTCCCATCTTCATCAATAAATTCATTAGATAAATAATCTATACCTGTGCCTATAATTGCAACTATGGTTTTATCTCCAGTTAAATCTAACGGATTTTCTATATCAATAATATCTTCTTTATCTTTTCTGCTAAGATTAATATCTTGGAGTGTATATAGTTGTGGAAATATTACATTTACTTATATTAGCCATTTATATATCCTCTAAATATTTATATATAATATACTTTAAACTTAACCTAAGCTTTTAATAATTTTATAAATATTTAGATTACAATAATACTCACTCAAATTGCTTACAACCTAATTTTTTATTTATGATTCTAGGTAATCTTTAATTTCTTTTAAGTTTTCCCTACTTGTCCAATCCGATTCGTTGTTGATAGATTCAATTAATGCTTTTTCCCAAGATTCTAATTCTGATGAACCCTTCTTGCTTAAAAATCCTTTTAACATTCCAATTAGTAATTTATCTTTAAAAGTCATAACTTTCAAATTAAACATTCCTCTTAGATAAAACAATTTAATGCTTACTAAGTCTCCAGTTAAGTTATGTTTCTTTAACTCATTATAAGCTTTTTCATCATATGGTGATGCTCCAACTGCAAATACTATTATTTTTTTATCTTTTAATTTATTATAATTCTTTTTAATTATCGATAACCCCGAGATTCCAGAAGCATAAATTCCTCCACCATAAATAATGATCTCGTACTCCTCAAGATTTTCTATTTTACATTTTTCTTGTGAATATAAATCTGCTTTTATATCTTCTGCTAACCATTCTGCATATTTTTTTGTTGCTCCATATTTACTTTTATACACAACTGCTACTTTTGACACATTCTCATCTCCCATAACCATAATTATTTTTATACCTACATAATTAATCTATTACTTTAAAATACTTCTATATTAGACGATATATCCATTTTCAATAAACCCTCTATACTTTATTTGGCAAATTGATTATTATTGTAATATTTCAACTATAGACATAGTAGAAATTATACAACCTATAATAACTAAAAGTATCCCCACATTTTTATTTCTTTTTCTAACGGGATTAGAATTAATTCTATTTGCTAGTTCAATTTGGCTTATTCCTGAAAACAATTGACTTAATCCCAATATTACTATTACAAAATTAAGATTTATATATCCTAAAAAATATATTGATATTGATATAAGAGTTATTGTAGAAAAAATAATAGCTAGTATTGACCAAGTTTTATTCTTTATTTCCATATGTATATTCCTTTCTTAAATAAAAAAATGTATTTTATATTATTATACACAAGTTATAATGTTAATTAAATATCATTTCCCATATATTAGAAAAATTAATTCATAAAAACTTATTCTTCATAAAAATAAAAAATTCCTTTGGAGTCCTTTAATAATTTATTTTAAGTAAATTATTTAACTAGTTTACAGCTTTAATATAATCATAAGTTAACTAACTTCATAATATATTATTCATTTCTACTTATGTAATATGTGAATATAAATCCTAATATTCCAAGAAGTATTCCTATTGCACTACTTAATCCGTCAACTCCTGGAAATACTGAAAATACTGAACCTAATATAAAGCCAAATATTAATATATATGTTTGCTCAGGATATTTTAATAATAAGATTTCAATTATTTTAGCTGTTGCTAATGTACCAACAATTCCACCAATTGCTATTGGTATTAAAACTGGAATATTCATTTGAACAACTGCTGTTATGACTGTATTATATAACCCCAAAACATATAGCATAAATGATCCGCTTATTCCTGGTAATATAAGCGCTACTGCTACTACTACCCCACCAACAAAAAGCCATAAAAAGTTACCTATAGTTAATGATGTAATTATTGATGATGCATCATTATTTGGTGTTCCCATCATTAAAACTATTAATATACCAACTACTAAATATAAAATACTACTTTTTTTCAACCCCTTTACAGTTGCTTTTTTAAACATAAGTGGAGCTCCGCCTAATATAACACCAATAAATAAATATCCAACTGGTATAGGATAGTTATCAAATAAGGTTTTCACTATATTGCTAAATAAGAATATTCCTACTACTGCACCCATTCCAACTTGTAATAATATCTTATATTGATTTTTAAAATCACTTAAAATATTATTAACTGAATGTAATAACTTATCATATATCCCAAGAATCATTGCTATAGTTCCTCCACTGACACCTGGAACTATTTGAGATATACTAATTGCTACTCCTTTAAAAAAATTCTTTAAAAATTCCATTTTTTCACCTCTACGATATTATTTATATTGTGTTGTTTTCATACTATTATACTATTTATTACTATGTCAAAATTCTAAGATTTATTTAATATAGCTATTAAAATAGTAGTTTTAGCTTACCTATTTATAGTATTTATAACATGGTAATTTTAACATTAATATTAGAAATATCCCTGCATGAAATTCTAAAGATTTTCCAAAAATAAGCTAAAGAGTTTTAATTTTAATATACATTTTATATGCTTTCATAAATTTAAGATATTCTATAAAACTTTTATTATTGAAACTTAATGTTATAATAGGATTTAGTTGTAACATTATTGATAAAGGACTGATGCATATTGATAAAATTAATACAATTTTTAAAAGACTACAAAAAAGAATCTATACTAGGCCCTATTTTTAAATTAATAGAAGCCATCTTGGAATTATTTATTCCAATAGTTATGGCCAAAATTATTGATGTAGGTGTAAAAAATAAAGATATGATTTATATCTTTAAAATGGGTGGAATACTTATATTGCTTGGAATTACTGGACTTATCTTTGCCTTGGTTTGTCAATATTATGCTTCCAAGGCTTCTCAAGGTGTAGGTACCGCTATTAGAAGTTCCTTATTTAGTAAGATTAATACATTTTCTCATAGCGAAATTGATAAAATTGGTACTCCAACATTAATTACTCGTATAACAAATGATGTAAATCAAATACAAAATGGAGTTGCTATGATGATAAGACTGGGGTCTAGAGCTCCATTTATAATAATTGGATCAACTATAATGGCTTTGGCATTAGATTTAAAATTATCTTTGATTTTTTTAATTACTATACCACTTATTACTCTTACTATTTACTTCGTAATGAGCAAATCTCTTCCTTTATATAAAATAATACAAAATAAATTAGATACTATTTCCTTAATAACTAGAGAAAATCTTGAGGGTACAAGAGTTATTAAAGCTTTTTCAAATGAAGAAAATGAAAAGTTAAGATTTAAAAATGCTAGTAATGATTTAAGTGATATATCTATTAACGTTGGAAAAGTCTCTGCTCTTCTTAATCCACTTACATATATAATTATGAATTTATCTATTGTTGCTATCCTATGGTTTGGTGGTATAAAAGTAAATTCTGGCTCATTAACTCAGGGTGAAACAATAGCATTTGTAAATTATATAACTCAAATTCTTCTTACATTAATAGTTTTTGCTCAATTAATAGTTATATTAACTAAAGCATCAACTTCTGCTAATAGGGTAAGTGAAATACTTGAAATTGAATCTACAATAACAGAAAATAATATTATTAAACTTAATAATATCACCACTAATCCATTTATAGAGTTTAAAAATGTTTGCTTTTCATATACTAACTCTAATGAATATTCATTAAGCAATATATCTTTTACTATTAATAAAAATGAAACCATTGGGATTATAGGAGGCACTGGTTCAGGAAAATCAACTCTTATTAATTTAATTCCAAGATTTTATGACTCATCAAAGGGACAAGTACTTGTAAATGGAATTGATGTTAAAAATTATTCACTAAAATCTCTTAGGAATTTAATAGGAATAGTACCTCAAAAAGCTGTATTATTTACAGGTACTTTATTAGAAAACTTAAAATGGGGAAAAGAAGATGTAACTTTAAGTGAAATTGAAGCTGCCTTAGAAATTTCTCAGTCATCATCTTTTGTACAATCCTTACCAAAACAATATGATACTCCTATACTTCAAGGAGGTAAAAATTTGTCTGGTGGACAAAAGCAAAGACTTACAATTGCCAGAGCTTTAGTTTCTAATCCTGAAATACTTATATTAGATGATAGCTCAAGTGCATTAGATTTCACTACAGATGCTAATCTTAGAAAAGCTTTAAAAGAAAAAGTCAAAGATACTACAGTAATAATGGTTTCTCAAAGAGCTAGCAGTATTAAAAATGCAGATAAAATAATAGTTCTAGATAATGGTGAAATAGCTGGTATTGGCAGTCATGATTATCTAATTGAAAATTGTGAAGTATATAAAGAAATTTATTCTTCTCAATTAAAAAATTAGGAGGTGACTGATATATGAATCTTCCATTACTAAAAAGGATCTTGAAATATACAAAACCATATAATAAATATACAATTCTAGCTTTTTTTACTGCAGTAATTAACATAACTCTTACACTTTTTACTCCAATAATTATAGGAGAAGGAATAGACTTATTAATAGGGCCAGGAAATGTTAACTTTTCAAAATTATTTAAAATATTAATTCTCCTTTCAATAACAGTTATATTTTCGCCAATTCTTCAACTTATTATGACTAGATGTACTAATATTGTGAGTTATAAAACTATTAAAGATTTAAGAATTGATGTTTTTAATAAACTAAATTCCTTGCCATTAAAGTATATAGATAGTACTTCTCATGGAAATATAATGAATGGAGTAATTAATGATATAGAAATTGTGTCTGACGGACTTCTTCAAGGATTTTCACAACTTTTTACTGGAGTAATAACTATAATTGGAACTTTAATATTTATGCTTTCAATAAATATTAAAATTACTTTAATAGTTGTTATAATAACTCCTTTATCTCTATTTACAGCTTCTACAATAGCTAAGCATTGTCATTCTATGTTTAGAAAGCAATCCCAAGTCCGAGGCGAATTAAGTGGATATGTTGAAGAAATGATAGGAAATCAAAAGATAGTTAAAGCCTTTTCCTTTGAAGATAGATCTAAACAAGCTTTTGAAGATATAAATAAGAAATTATATACCTATGGCCAAAAAGCTCAATTTTATTCTGCACTAACCAATCCTTGCACAAGATTTGTTAATGGACTAGTTTATGCAGCCGTAGGAATAATTGGTGCTATTAGTGCTATTAATGGTACTATAAGCATAGGTCAGCTTTCTTCATTTTTAAGTTATGCTAATCAATATACTAAGCCATTTAATGAAATATCAGGAGTTATAACAGAACTTCAAGCTGCATTTACATCTGCAAGTAGAGTATTTAAAATTCTAGATGAAAAAGAAGAAACTTCAGATTCTAAGGATTCTATTACCTTAAATACTTGTGAAGGATATATAGATATAAATGATGTTTCATTTTCATATAGCACAGATAAAAGTTTAATTGAAAATTTTAATTTAAAAGTTAAACCTGGATCTAAAATTGCAATAGTTGGTCCAACTGGTTGTGGTAAAACAACGCTAATTAATTTACTTATGAGATTCTATAATATAAATTCTGGAGAAATAAAAATAGATGGTATTAATATAGATAATATAACTAGAAGTAGTACAAGAGGTTTATATGGTATGGTCCTTCAAGACACTTGGCTATATTCTGGTACAGTTAAGGAAAACATAGCTTATGGCAAGCCAAATGCTTCCTTAGAAGAAATAATATCTGCTGCAAAAAATGCTCATGCCCATAAATTTATAATGAATTTACCTAAAGGTTATGATACTGTACTTACAGATGATAGCTCCTTATCTCAAGGACAAAAGCAACTGCTATGTATTGCTAGAATTATGTTATCTAAACCACCAATGCTTATATTAGATGAAGCAACTAGCAGTATAGATACACGTACAGAAATTTATATTCAAAAAGCTTTTAATAAATTAATGGAAGGTAGAACAACCTTTATTGTAGCTCATAGGCTTTCAACTATTCGTGAAGCTGATTTAATCTTAGTTATGAATAATGGTAAAGTTATAGAACAAGGGAATCATACTGAACTATTAAATAAAGGTGGTTTTTATGCTAACCTATATAATAGTCAATTTGCTTTAGCATAAAAATTTTATAAGGATATACTAATAATTCTCTATTAAAAAGCTTATTAGTATATCCTTAAATTTATAGTAATAATAGTATATATTTTTATTTTTTAAATTTATTTAATCTCTTAATATTAAGGTCACTTTCAATATCTTCAGCAAATATTTATATTCTATTTATTTTGTTAAATGAATCTCTTGATATTCCATCTGCTTTTAAATATTTACAGAACTTATCTAAGGCTTCTTTTACAGAATCTATGCAATCATTAGTGACTTCAAAATTATCTTCCCACCACCAATTTTTTATTACTAATGGCTTATTCCCTCTATGAAGTTCTGGTTCAAATCTTGCTACAATTCTATCTCCATATAAAACTGGCAAAACATAATATCCATATTTTCTTTTGTCTATTGGCTTATATACTTCCCAAGTATAATCAAAATCAAAAATATCTCTAGTTAACTTCCTATCCCAAATTAAATTATCTAATGGGGCTAAAAATTTTACATTACTTCCATTAATTGAAGTAGAATCATTTAAAATTGATATATCTTCTTTCCTTAAATAGAATGTTTCTTTTAAATTTTCTACTCTAATAAGTACTAATTCTCCTTCATCTACTAATCCATTTAATACTCTTTGTCTTAAAGTTTTGTTAGAAATATAATTACCTAGCCAACCTTCTCCACTTCTATCCCAGTAAGCTCCTATGCTACCTATTCTTCTTTTAACATACCATTTATAGAACTCTTCATCATTTTGAAATGGCTCTGACTCATATAATATTTCAGAAGGTAATAATCTTTCAATTAAATCATATTTCTTTTGAGTATTCTTCTTTTCCTTGACTCCAAGCTCTCCACTATTCCACATATAATCCATTGTAGCACTTGAGAGCTTTCCATGTCCCCATCTTCCTTTTTCTACAGAACCTAAATCAATTTCTGATGGGATAGTGGAACCATTTTTTTGTATGAATTCTTTTACAGGTTCAACGTAGTTTATTGCATCAAGTGAGTTCCTATTCTTTAATACATTTTCAACTTCTTTTTTTCTTTCATCTCTTACTCTCTTAAAATATGGCCAATCTTTAACAGAATATATAGCCATCATTTTATCCCATCCATCTATTAATTCTCTTTTATTATAAAGTAAATCCTCTAACATTACAGGATCATAATCTTCTATTCTTGATTGAATAACTAAATCTGCATTCCTTCCTACAACATTTAGCGGATCATATTGAATGCATCCAACTCGCTCTATAAACTTTTTAATTCCCTCTTCCCCAATAAAGGTATTATTAGTGTATAATCCTTGATATACTACTAGGAATCTTCTTAATTCTTCCTTTGATATATTAATTACTTGCATATTTTTACCTCTCAAAAATTTTATTCTTATCTAATTTTACATTTATATAATAATGATTCAGTTTACATTTTGTAATTAAATTAATTTCATAACACTACATTTTAAACCTCTTTTTTATAAATATAGTTTAACATATTTTTACATAGTTTGTTTAAGTTGTTACAAAGTTATTAAATTCATCTATTATTTTTGTATATTTTGTACACATTTAGATATTTTTTATATATTTATTGCATTAAATTTCTACTAATCCTATAATTGTTATTTGTATTAAAAACTCAAATTTATTTTCTAAATTTGAAATAATATTGATAATAACTTTTTATAATGTTATTATTGAGAAAGTTTTTACAATGTTAGATTATTTTATATGTGTAAATTTATTATGGATTTTATATAAATGGAGGGCTATTTATGACAAAAGATATGACAACAGGAAATCCTGTAAAACTAATTTTAACATTTTCTATTCCTTTACTTATAGGTAATATATTTCAACAATTTTATAGTATGGCTGATACTATAATAGTTGGTAAATTCCTTGGTGTTAACGCATTAGCAGCTGTAGGCTCTACCGGTGCTATGGCTTTTTTAGTTAATGGATTTGTTATTGGATTAACCGGTGGTTTTTCTGTTTTAGTTGCACAAAGATTTGGCGCTAATGACGAAGAAGGTGTAAAAAAAGCCTTTGCAAGTTCCTTAATTTTATCAATAATTATGACTATTATAGTTACTTTTATAAGTATGATTTCTGCAAGACCTTTACTTGAGCTTATGAATACACCAGCTGATATTATTAATGATTCCTTGTCTTATATCATCATTATTTATGCTGGTAATGTTGCAATAATATTTTATAACATGCTGTCAAGTATATTAAGAGCTCTTGGAGATAGTAAAACTCCTCTATACTTTTTAATTATTGCTTCAATACTAAATGTAGTTTTAGATATTGTGTTTATCTTTAATTTTTCAATGGGTGTAGCTGGAGCTGCTTATGCTACTATTATTTCTCAATCAATATCTGCAATATTATGTGCAATATATATAGTAAAGAAGTTTCCTATATTAAAATTAAAAAAACATCACTGGAAACTAAGAAAAAACTATGTTCAAAAACAATTGAGAATTGGTGTTCCAATGGCACTTCAATTTTCTATAACTGCTGCTGGAGCTATGGTACTTCAAGGTGCTCTTAATAACTTTGGTTCTAAAATAATAGCTTCATATACTGCTGCTTCTAAAGTTCAACAGCTTGTTATGCAGCCTGCTGTTACCTTTGGAGTTGCAATGGCTACTTATTCTGGGCAAAATCTTGGTGCTGGGAGAATAGATCGTATAAAAGAAGGGGTTAAAAAATGTACTATTATTAGTATTATTGTAAGTATAGTCTCAACAATTGTAGTAATATCATTTGGCGGTGCCTTTACAAAATTATTTATAGACGGAAATGATTTAGAAGTAATATCATATGCAAGGCATTATTTAAATACAGTTTCTATATTTTATATTCCACTAGGATTAATTTTTATATATAGAAATACTCTTCAAGGAATTGGTGATAGTTTTGTTCCTATGATGGCTGGAGTTGCTGAAATGATAGCTAGAACTGTAGTTGCATTTACATTACCAGGATTAATAGACTTTACTGGAATTGCTTTAGCTGACCCTGCTGCTTGGTTTGCTGCTGCTATTCCTCTTGGAATCACTTACTTTAAAAGAATTAATGTACTTCTAAATGAAAAACAATTAGCAGCATAATAAAAAATTAGAAATCTATAAATTTCCTTATTTCTTTACTTTGCTTAACATTAAGTCAATCTTACTTATTACTAATTAAATAGAACTTAAAAAGGAAATTATAAAAGTTACTACTAAATAATACTTTTTATAATTTCCTTTTTATTAATTGTCATCTTCAATATCTCTTAGCATTTCTATGTGAGGAATATCATCCTCTAAATATACGTTAGAAACATCTTCAAATCCTAAACTCTTATAAAAGTCTTTTATATACACTTGTGCTGATATTCTAATTTTACTTTTACCATAAATATCATTTATATATTCAATTGCTTTTTCCATTGCTTTTTTCCCTAAGTCTTTTCCCCTATGGATTTTATTTACTACTACACGACCAATAGATATTTCATCATAAGAAATTCCTTTATCTAGTATTCTTAAATAAGCTAAAACTTCATTATTTTCTATAGCAAATAAATGATATGAACTTAAATCTTTTCCATCACAGTCTTGATAAATACATTCTTGTTCCACAACAAACACTTTATTTCTTAATTCTAGAATACTATAGAGTTCCCTTATGGTTAAATCATCAAATCTTTTTATTTTCCACTCCATCTTTATTCCCCCTAAAGGATATATAAAAGCAAAATTTAATTAAAAATTAAAACCATTAAATCCCCAATTTTCTACTTCTTCATATTTAATATATATTGCATTTTGAGGAATGTTTAATTCTAACTCGTATAATTCACAAATTTCTTTAGTCACTTTATCTAAAGATTCTTTTGAAGCTTTACCAAAAATTTTAACTTCTATAAATGCTCCATAATTTAATTCCTTACCTTGAAAATATAGTGAATATTCATCTTGAAATCCTATCATAAGATAATTTTCACTTTTTCCTGGAATATTTTTTATTATATTTGCTAATTTAGCTTTTAATATATCTTTTTTTTCTTTATTTAACTTTACAGTTACTTTAGAATCTATAAATGGCAATCTTATCCCCTCCATACTTCTTATCTACAATCTATTAATTAGATAATTATAAATCTAAATATAAAAACTGTAAATAGTTGTATTAATTATATATATCATAGCACAAAATTAATATTTCCTACCTTTAATATTATTATTACATTAATTAATACTTATTTAATATCATATTTTCTTTTTTTGCATATAATATCTAAAAGCAATTATTATAGAGTGGTAATATGAAATACTTATTAGAAATTCAAGATTGTAAACTTTTAGGATCTGGAGCTGAAGGCTCTGTATACTTGACCCCTGAAGGATATGCTCTTAAAACATTTAAAAACATAAAATCTGCTAAGAATGAAGAAGAAATCCTTAGAAAAACCTTAGATAGCCCTTTTTTCCCTAAGCCTATATTAAGGATAAGTAATATTTTAATAAGAGACTACGTAAGTGGTGATAATCTCTTTGAATATATTTCAAAACACGGCTTACCATATAATCTATCAGTAGAAATAATCGATCTTATTGAAGATTTAAAAAGATTAAAGTTTAAAAGAATTAATATAAGAAATGCTCATATATTTGTAGATTCAAAGGGTAAAATTATGATAATAGATCCAAGAAAACCTTATTCAAAAATAACTCCATATCCTAAAGATATAATTAAAATATTAGTCAAGCTTCACTTGTTTGATAAGTTTTTAAAGGATGTTCTAAAATATAAACCACATTTAATCTCTTATTGGACATCTGCTTATAATTATCTTGCCTCTCCAAGAAAAAGAAGAATTTATCGATATGGCTAATTAAAAATAATTATAAAAAATAAGGTTGGAATCATATTGTTTATAATTCCAGCCTTATTATAGTAAAATATTTTTCTATATTTATGTAAAATTATTTCTAACTTTTATATAATTCCAATATATCTTAATAAGAGTAAAGTGTACTATAATTTAAAGCAATCATTATTTGAGGATTTTCTGATGGATTTATCCATTGTAGAATTTCCTTCATTTTATTTAATTCTACAGCTACACACCCCCATGTAGGAATTCCAACATCTACATGTAAGAATATTGCAGAGCTTTTTCCTGGAATTACAGGCCATCTATTATAGTCTATTACTAATGAATATTTATATGAATCACTATGCTCTATTAAATGTTCTGCTGAATTCCATCTTCCATTTGCAGAGCCAAACTGCATTGTATTATAGTAAGATGAACTTTCATCATCTACCCAATATTCTGACCCATCTAGTACTCTATATGGAATCTTACTTCCTGGATTCTGTGCTACTCCAAATGCTTCTGTTAAACTATATACTCCGGTTGGGGTGCATAAGTCCATTTCATATACTTCACTTGCTTTCTTCATTCCATTTTCACCTAATCTTGCAAACATACTGTCATATTCATACCAATTACCATTACTATCTTTCTGCCATAAAACTAACTCCGCTGTACTTCCCCCTGTACTTACAACAGAAATTATTTGATTTGAGCTTTTTGCTACAGATGTATTAGCAATTTTAGGATTATTATTGTTTTGAGTTTGTGTACTATTGTTACTATTAGTTATTTCATTATTATTATTTTCTAAAACTGTAGAATCATTTTCCTCATTTTTTTCTTTCTCAACAGCTTTTTTCCCTAAATCTTCTTTTATCTTTTCTTCTTCTAGTTTTTTATCTTCTTCATCTTTAATTCTTTTTTCCACTGATGATTTTAAATTACTTAATTGAGTTATAATATCATTTGCTCCATTTAAATTCTTATTAGCTATGTTTCCATTAAAATTTTCTTTTAGATGGTTATATACATTTTCTTCATTACTATTCATATTAATAATTTCAATATCATCAAATTCTTTAATTATTTCTTCTATTTGCACTTTTAATTTTCTATCATTATTTGCTTTCACAATATAAATACTACTACTTATTAAAATAATAATAGATATAAGAAAAATTATTATTGCTTTTATCTTTTTTTTGTTTCTCATTTTTCCCCATCCTATAAACTATTATAAATAATATAAAAATTTATTCATTAAACTATGCACTGTGTCCTTAAATATATAGTACCTTTTTTTGAAAAATAAATAAACGGTAATTTATTACAAATATCTACTAATAAAATTTATTGACTTTTTAATTATTTTTATATAAACTTTACTTATAAATTAAATAATTTAAGTGCTAGGGGTGCCTTTTGGCTGAGAAATGATTAATCATTAACCCTCTTTACCTGATCTGGATAATACCAGCGTAGGAAAGTCACAATGTATTTTGTAGAATTAATTTTTTATTAAGCTATATAGATGCCTCCTAGCATATTTTAGGAGGTATTTTTTATGAATAATTTTATTAACACAATAAAAGAAAGTTTTATTGAAATTTTTAAAAGCCCACTTTCTTTGGCAACTTTAATAGGCGTAATAATTTTAATATTAGCTCTTATAAAGTTTAAAAGGATTAAGCTTGATGCTAAAATAATGTCTAGAATAGGTATAGCTTTAGCACTAGCTACAATACTTCATCTTATAAAAATAGTGGACTTGCCTAATGGCGCAGGAAGTATAAATTTAGGAAGTATGGTACCAATTTTAATAATTTCCTTTATTTATGGACCTGAAATTGGTATGCTTGCTGGATTCTTATTTGGAGTTATTTATTTAATCTTAAGTCCTTATATACTTCATCCAATTCAAGTACTATTTGATTATCCTCTTCCTTTCATGGCTATTGGGCTTGCTGGATATTTCAAAAATAAAAAGCTAATTGGAACTTTTATAGGTATGTTTGTAAGATTTATATTTCACTTTATATCAGGTGTTCTATTCTTTGGGCAATTTGCTCCTGATGGATGGTCTCCTACCCTTTATTCTCTAATTGTTAATGGTTCAGTTGTTGGAGGAAACTTAATTGTAGTTTTAGTTATCATTGCATTACTGCCATTAAATAGAATTATAGAAAAAAGTTCTAGCCTTCATAGTAAACAGTTGTAAAATTTTGTGAAGCATTTTTCAGTTCACAGTTCACAAGGCACAATGCACAGTTGTTTTATTTTTTTAGGGAACAGTTATCAGGTATCAGGTAACAAGTACTAGATGTAAACTATAGATTTATTTTGCGAAGCAAGCTTCTTAGGTAAAAGGTAACAGTGAACAGGTGTCAGGGAACAGGTATCAAGCTCAATTATAGTCTGCTCCACTTAACTAAGTTTTTAATTTGCCTCACCAATTATTTTTTACCAATAACTTAATTCATTATTAATTTAAATTCTTAATATAAGTTGGCGAAGGTAAATAGAATATGTGAAATAAGCATATAGCGAGAAACTAGAAGTACTTGGTGAAGGAAGAACTACTATGCCTTAGTGTTGTTGGTTTGTCTGAGAGCAGCGAGTTTAACCAAAACTCTTGGCATAGTAGTTCTCCGAGCTTAGTACTTCTTTGCGTAGCTATTTAGCTTATGAAACATATCTATTTATCGTAGCCTTTATATTCGCAATTTAAATCTTATGAGTATAAAATCATAATTGAATATGATTTTAATCTAGGAATTTCTGATGTTTTAACTTTCTTTAATACGTCTATACCTGCCTTATTAGAATCAGCAATTATGCTCCAATCTTCATTTTGGAAATTTGGTATATATTGCTTTATATCATAATTATCTATTGAAGTTCCATTATACACGACTATTAAATCATTTATGTCTTTTTCTATACTATTAAAATTTTTAAAGTGCCACTTTATTACTCCAGCATTTTCGTCTCCGTTTAAAAATGAGATTTCAATATTGTTTATTTCTTCTCTTGTACTTAATTTAAAAGAATTAAACTTTTTTCTAATATCTATAAGCCCTTTTATATAATTAAATACACTAATATATTTTACTTTATCCCTCCAAAATATAGCGTTTATATTATCTGGACTCTTATAGCTGTTATGATCACCATTTTTGGTTCTTAATAACTCTACTCCTCCTTGAATAAATGGGATTCCTTGAGCTGTCAATATTATTGATAAGGCTAGTATATTTCTTCTCACTAAATTATTGTCTAAAATATTTTCTTCTGTTATTTTTCTATAATCCTCAGTTTTTATATTTTGTGTTAAACTTTTTTCTATTTGGTCCCAAAGAGTATAATTGTCATGAGCATCTACATAATTTATACTTTCTCTTGGATTAAGTGTCAGCGTATTTATTGATCCTTTTAAGCCCTCTATTATGCTCCAAGCAGTAGCTCCATCATGTGAGTTTCCATTAACAAATCCATTAGAAGGGCTATTATTTCCTCTTATAAAGTCTCTAAATATATCATTAAAAACAGAAAAATCTTCCCCTCTTTGACTACCTTTATGTGCTCCATTTGTAAGAGGTGAATTTCCTCCTTTCCATGGTTCACCATAAATTAATATATTATCCTCGATTTCTTTACTTACTTTTATTACTTCTTTAATTGTATCTATATCAATTAATTCCATAAGATCAAACCTTAATCCATCTATATGGTAATTCTTGAGCCAATGTCTTATAGAATCAATTATAAACTTTCTTACCATAGGTCTCTCAGTTGCTATTTCATTACCACACCCTGATCCATTTGTAAATCTTCCTCTATAATCAGTTCTAAAATAGTAAGATGGAACTATATTATCTAACCCTCTAGTTTCTTGCATATGATTGTAAACTACATCCATAATTACTCTTATTCCATTTTTATGAAGTACCTTTATCATTTCTCTAAGCTCTATTATTCTTGAAATTGGATTATATGCATCGCTTGAATAACTTCCTTCTGGAGCATTATAATTTTTAGGATCATACCCCCAATTTCTATTTCCATTTTTATTAGATTTTCTCTCATCAACAGATCCAAAATCAAATATCGGCAACAAATGTACATGGGTTATCCCAAGTTCTTTTAAATGATCAACTCCTGTTTTTATAATAACTTTTCTATTTTTATCTTTATAAGTTGTTCCTTCTTTAGCCAATCCTAAATATTTTCCTCTTATTTTTTTATCTATTCCACTATCATCACTTATAGTAAAATCTCTTACATGAATTTCATATATTATGGAATCTTCCTTTCTTAAAAGCTGTGGTCTTTTATCAAACACCCATCCTAGAGGCATTGATTTAACATTGTTTATATCTATTAAAAATCCTTTTTCTCCATTTATTCCTACCGATACTGCATATGGATCTACTGCATAATTTATTTTTATATATTCTTTTCCTTTTCTATCTATATCTTTAAAATAAATTTTATATAAATAAAATTTATTTTCACTACTTTTCCTATCTATATTTACATAATAAGTCCCACTTTTATTATCTTTTTTCATTTCGTATGAAATTTTCGTATTTTCATTAGTATCATACCAATTTTCATATAGACACAAATTTATTTTGAAAGCTGTTGGAGCCCACATTCTTAGGTGAATTTTTTTTTCATCATATACAATTCCCATATCATTTTCATGATAATAATATTTATCTAAGTATCTTCTCATTGTAACCTTGCATGGAAGAAAGGTGTTATTCGCTCTTATTTCAATTAAATCACTTGGATCTATATCTAAATTTAAATCCATAAATTCTATTTTTTTTGATAATTTATCAATTATATATTTACAATTTTCTTTCTTAATTCCATTTATATAAATATAAAATTTTGTTCCATCTATTGGAGCTTTGGATAAAAAGGCTGTTATATTATCATTATTATCCATTAGTGCTATATCTATTTTAGGCTTTATATATTCAATCACATCTTCTAAATTTGTTATAAGTTTGTTTTCACCATAAATAATATAACAATTTTTAATTGATTCAGGTATTTCAAAGGTTGCTGTTTGCTCTGACCAATCATTTCCCCAGTTGTCTCCCCACGCTCTTCTTCTTGCAATTATATTTTCTTCTTTAACAAAGGCACATCTTCCAAAATCATTTTTTTCTTCTAATTCTATCGCATAGGACTTCCCATAATTTGAAAAACTCCAGAGATCCCATTTATATCCGTTACCGCAATAATCACCATCACTTTTTATAAAATGTATTAATGTATCTTTTACTTCTTTTAGAATTATTGGGAACTCTCTACATGCTTCTTCACCTGTTATTTTATCTAAACACGTCACTTTAATTGATTTTTTTTCTTTTAAATTTTTACTAATTTTAATTTTATTATTTATTAATGTTATATCTTTTCCTAAATAGTCAATTTTCCAATTAACATCTCTTATTTCTTTTATTCCAAATATAGATTCTTTTAATGCTATTAATTGTATATCTTGTTCTAAATAAAACTCATTACATGATGCTTTTATCTCTAATGAATTGATATTATTAATTTCTTTATTGTATCTTTCTTGTACTTTTAAAGAGTTGTCATTGTTTATATCATTATAATAAATACCCTTATAATCTATCATTTTTTCAACTCCTAAAATTCTTCTATTATATTTTATGCTCATAAATAATTATTGCCCCTGTATGTCTTATTATAGTCACTATATCATTCTATTAATACTTTGAAATTAACTTTTAAAAGATATTTGAAAATTAATTTCATTTTTTCTAAATAATGTTGAAATATAAATTCTTTTGCGTTACAATATTATTAACTTGTAAACTTTTCCATACAAGTATTATTATTCATTATTTAGGAGGGTATTATGATAAAGAAAAAAGCTTTGACTTTATTTTTACTAGCTAGTATTTCAAGCCAAGCCTTCACTTGGCAAAACTCATTTGCAATGGACAATGAGTCACCTTTATTTAATTTTAAAACTTATAACTTTGCCACTGGAGAAGTAGAGTACGATGAAACCACTCCAGTATACCTTTACAAGAATGGACCTCAAGTAACTATTCCAGATGAGTTTATTAATCCAAAAGAGCAATTTAGAACGGCCTGGTTATCCACTGTAGTAAATATTGATATTTCTGATGTTACAAGTGATCCAAATTTATCTGCTGAAGAAGAATTTAAAACTGAACTTTCTTCAATTCTAAATAAATTTGAAGAATTGAATTTAAATGCTGTTACTTTTCAAGTAAGTCCTATGCTGGATGCTTGGTATCCATCAGATATTGCTCCATGGTCTCAATATCTTCATAAGGGTGGAAGTAGTTATACATTCCAAGGCAAGGATCCTGGTTTTAATGGATTTGACCCATTAGAATGGTTAATATCTGAAACTCATAAAAGAGGTATGGAATTCCATGCTTGGTTTAACCCATATAGAGTCACAAACAATGTTGATAAAAGATCTATTACTGAAAAGTTAAACGAACTTGCAGAAAATAACTTTGCTAGAAATAACCCTGATTTAGTTTATGAATTTCAAAATAAGCTATTTTTAGATCCAGGTAAACCAGAAGTTATTGACTATGTTGTTTCAAGAGTAGAGGAAGTTGCAACAAAATATGATGTTGATGCAATTCATTTTGATGATTATTTTTATCCATATAAGTATACTGATAATGGTAAAGATATATTTTTCTATGCACAAGATTTAGATAAACAAACTTTCCTAGATTATAATAGGGGATTTGGGGAATACACTGTTGAAAATGCTGCTAAGTGGAGAGAAAATAATATAGATCTTTTAATTAATGCAGTAAAAAATAAAGTTACTACTATCAATATGAATGAAAATAGATCTATACAATTTGGTATTTCGCCATTTGGAATATGGGGACATGCAGAAAATTATTCTGAGGGTTCTAATACACCAGTTGGATCCACATCAAGTCTAAGAGATCAATTTGCTAACACAAGAAAATGGGTAAAAGAAGGATTAGTTGACTATTTAACGCCTCAGATTTATTGGGCTTTTAATACTGCTGCTGCCCCATATGGTGAATTACTTAAATGGTGGGATGATCAATTTAAAGGAGTTAGCAATTCTCATCTTTACATTGGACACCCTAATTATAAATATATAGATGCGTCTTGGGATAATAATTTTAAAAATCCATATGAAATAGCTAATCAATTAAGATTTAATCAAAAATTTGAAAACGTTAAAGGAAGTGCTTTCTTTTCTTTTGATAAACTTCTACCTAAGACTGTTGTAACTTCTGGTGATAAATTTGATATATTAAATCATGCTAATAAAATTTTACAAACTAGCTATTTAAACTTACCTGCCAATGTTCCTGGAAAGCCTTGGCTTGATAAAATAGAAACTCTTCCTGTTACTAACGCAAAATATGAAATTAAAGATAATACAATTAAGCTAAGCTGGGATGATAGTAATAGTGATAGTAAATTTTATTGTATTTACAGACAAGAAGGAAATTTAGATACAGTTGATATAACCAATCCTAGGAATTTAGTTGCTCGTTTCGGAGTAAAATCTGGTAGAGAGTTTGTTGATACTAATATAGATTCTACTAAAACTTATACTTATGCAGTTACAGTAATAGATAATGCTTCTGTAGAAAATGACGCTAAAATATTTAATAAAGAAACCTTGGATAATGAAGCTGCTGCTCTTCCTGTTATAGAAGCAATTAATAAAATTCCATCTTTAGATAAACTAACATTAGATGATGAATCAATTGTTACTGCTGCTAGATCATTGGTTAAAGCTTTAAACAATGATTTATATGTTACTAATTTAAATGTATTAATTTCTGCTGAAAATAAAATAGAAGAGCTTAAGATAGAAAAAATTAAGCAAGAACAAATATTAAAGGAAAATGCTGCTATTTCTGCAATAGACAAGCTTCCAACTTTAGAAACTTTAACTTTAAAGGATGAAGATGTTATTAAAGCTGCAAGAAATTTAGTTACTATTGCAAATAATGATTCAGCAATAACTAACTTAGACAAGCTTATAAAAGCTGAGGCCAAAATAAAAGAATTAAAAGAAAATTCTACTAAAAATCCTGTTGAAGAAAAAAATAATAATGGTAATAAACTTCCTACTACAGGAGGAAAAAATTCTTCAATATTATTGAGCTTTGCATCAATGCTTACTATAGCTGGGGTAAGCTTATTTAAAAAGAAATAGCTATAATTACAAAGGACAAGTTTTACTTGTCCTTTCAGTTTGTTGAAAAACCCCCTGTTTAAAAACAGAGGGTTTTTCTATATATTAATTGTGAATAAAAT
>NZ_BAAACH010000007.1:0-21749 GCF_039521405.1 Clostridium sartagoforme | reverse complement strand
TTTTTTTAGTTGTAATGTAACATTATCGTTTGCTACAATCCCTGGAAATTCTTTTCGAATGTTAAGCATTTCCACTACATAACTCATGAGATATCCTCCCTTATTTTTTACTAATACATATTCATATTAATTTTTTATGCCTTTTTTTTGAGCATTTGTTAAATAAATCTAATTAACTCATTATACAAGAAAAAGACGGTGATACCGCCTTTTTCACTACTCTTAACAATTTATTAAATCTTATGAAAACTATTTTATTAAGTCTCCCTTTTCACCTTTAACTGTTATTTCTCCACTCTTAACCTTGTTATAAACTTCATCTACCTTCTTAGTAGTTTCTTCACTTAAGTTTGGATTTTCACTTGGAATACCAACACCATCATTTTTAGCATCAAATGTTAATGTTTGGCCACCTGGGAATTTTCCATCTAATTCATCTTTAATTATATCATAAGTAGCTACATCTATTTTCTTCATAGCTGAAGTTAATATTATAGATTTATTATCTTTATATATACCATCTGCATATTGATCAACGTCAACACCTATTATCCAAGCTTCTTTTCCAGCTGTTGCTCTAGCTTTTGCTTCATTTATAGCTCCAACTCCAACTCCACCAGCTGCTGTAAATACTGCCTTAACTCCGTTATCAAACATAGTTGCTGCTAATTGTTGTCCAGCTGCTACGTTATCAAATGATCCTTGATAAACAACATTTTCTGCTTTTATTGACATCTTTGTTCCTAAATTATCATTAGCATATTTAACACCTTGTTGGAATCCCCAGTTAAACTTTTGAACTGAAGGTATTTCCATACCACCTATGAAACCTAATTCTCCTTCTTTTAATTCAAGAGATGCTGCTACTCCAGCTAAAAATCCTGCTTCATGTTCTGCAAAAAATACTGCAACTGAATTATCAGCTACCTTTTCTACTCTATCTGCTCCAGTTTTTCCATTGTTAGGAGATCCATCGATAATTACAAATTTTGCATCTGTATATTTATCTTGAGATTGGAATATAGCTGTTTCAAACTTAAATCCAGGAGTAACTATAAATTTATATCCTGTATCATAAAGATTTACAATTTCCTTCATATAGTCAGCTTCTGTTGTTCCAGTTGGCTTTAAGTAGTTAGTTTCAACTTTTAATTCTGCTTCTGCTTTCTTTATACCTTCCCAAGTACCTTGGTTAAATGATTTATCATCAATAGTACCTGCATCAGTAACCATACCTACTTTTATACCTTTTTCTGTGCTTCCACCTTCTGACTTGTTTCCACATCCTACTAAACCTGTTACCATAAGCGCGGATAGTGCTAAAGCTATTGCTTTTTTCTTCATATTAAAATCCTCCTTAGACTTTTGTAATTTAATTATTATAAAAGGTTTATTCTGTTTAAACTTTCAAAAAAGATTATACAATATATAATTCGTAAATACAATATTTTTTATAACATAATTTTTCTTGTTACGACATATATTCACAACGAAAAACCTTTTCACTATTATTTTTCATTTTTTATTTTTATTAATATTTAATTTGAAAGATGTATTTCCGAATATTGTTTTATTTTTATGAAAATTAATTCGCGTTTTTCCTGTTAATTGTTAAATTTATATCACTTGTATTTTTATGACTCAAATCAATTATAGTGGAAAATAACTTAATATTATAGCAATTATAATGGAAGGTAATAAATTTGATACTTTTATTTTAGTTACTCCTAAAACATTTAAACCCAATCCTATAATTAGTAAACTTCCTACTGCCGTCATATTGCTTATTGCAACATCATTTAATATATATGATAATGTTCCAGCTGCTAAAGTTATGCTTCCCTGGTATAAAAATACACTTATCGAAGATATCATTACTCCAATCCCTAATGTAGATGAAAAGATTATCGAACTTATTCCATCTAAAATAGATTTAGCGAAAAGTGTATTATGATTATGGTTTAAACCACTTTCTATAGAACCTACTATTGCCATTGCACCTATACAAAATAATAGTGTTGAGGTAACAAATCCTTCTGAAATAGATACATTATCCTTTTTATTATTGATCCTTTTTTCTATTCTTTTCCCTAAATTTTCGAGTTTTAAATCTATATCTATAATCTCTCCAAATAAACCGCCTATAGCTATAGAAATTATCATTACGATTGTATTATTTCCTTTTAATGCTCCAGATATACCTATATAAATAACGCACAAAGCTAGTCCATTCATTATAGTACTACTTAATTTTTCGTTAACCTTACCTTTTATAAAAAGTCCAATTAAAGAGCCTAAAATAATCATTAAACTGTTTACTATAGTTCCTAACACGTTTTTTCCTCCTAAGTTTTATTTTGCGAAGCAAAATAGTTAAAGGTGAAAAGGTGAAGGAGAAAATCCTTACAGGATTTAAAAAAAGATATGTTCATCTACTTCAGGCAAGCTTCTGTAGACGGGCTTCATATTAAGTCTAGTTATTGTTACACTCAACTTCACTAAGTATTCGTCAAATGAACATCTATATATTTCAAGTTTTGCATGGCAAAACATCCTCAACTTTTCACTCTTTCACTCTTAACTTTTCACTTATAAATTAATTTAAAAAATCAATAAATATACTTTTAAATGTTTCTATATCCATAGGTGATATTCTTACTCTTTTTAATGAGTACAAGCCATCTTGAAGGCTAGAAATTCCACTCTCTGTTGTCACTGCAGCTTTAATTCCTAGTTCTTTTTCCACTTCTATTGTTTCTTCATCATATCTTCCAACAGGATAGCAAACAAATTTACTATCTACTCCGACTTTTTCTTTTAAAGCCTTTATACCTTCTTCTATTATTAGAATTTTATCTTCCCTAGGAATACTCGTAAATTCTATATGCCTAGATGTATGATTTTCTATTCCCATTCCGTTATTCTTCATTTCTTTCAACATATTTGAATTCATATACCAGCTATCAATATCTGTTTGGTCTGTTATTATAAAGAAGGTAGCTTTCATATTATATTTTTTTAATATTTTATAAGCATCTGAATAATTATCTGAATATCCATCATCAAAAGTTATTGCTACTGGCTTTTCCGGAACTTTACCAGTACTATACGCATTAATAACATCGTCTAAAAGCATTGGAGTAAAACCAGCTTCATTAAGCCATTTAATTTGTTCTTCAAATTGCCCTACTGGAACTAATAAGCGATTATTTGGATCACTGTCTGATATAGAGTGATACATAAGTATAGGTATCTTTACATCATTAATATTTAACGTTAAATAATTAGTTTTATCTTCTTTATTATTTTCCTTTATTTCTTCATTTTGTTCTTTTTCGGGTTCATCTTCTTTATTTATTTCACTTACTTGATTATCTTTTTCACCTTGGGCTTCTTTGCTAGATCTTTCAAAATAGTTTTCTATTATGTATTTTCCCCCAAAAATAATTACTAAAACTATTATTAAAGCACTTATTATTTTAAATATATTTTTCATTTATTTCTCCCCTTTTTTAATTATATTTCGACTATATATTTCTAGGAATATTTTGTCAACCACCTATCTAATTATTTATTTTTTTTTAATATTTTCTTATTTTTCTTTAAGTCATTGTTAATCATATCGTATTTTTGTATAATTAATCTAAACTAATTATGAAGGAGTGTTTTTAAATTGTTTGGATATGTGACTCCTCTTAAAGCAGAACTTAAGATTAAGGACTTTACAAAATTCAGAAGTTATTATTGTGGTCTATGTTTTCAACTTAAAAATAGTGCTGGAAACATACCTAGAATGGTATTAAATTATGATATGACATTTTTGGGAATACTACTTGACTCTTTATCACCTAAAGAGCCTGATATAGAAATTAGACGTTGCATGGCTCATCCTACTGATAAAAAACCTGTAATTATAAATAATGCTGCACTAAATTATGCTGCTGCAATGAATTTAACTCTTTACTATTTAAAATTAAAAGATGATATTCAAGATGATAATAGTTTAAAAAGTAAATTTTTAGAAAGAATATTATATCCTTATCAAAAAAAATTGGATAAATCTATATCAAATATTAGATCCATAATTAAAGATAATCTTAGAGTATTGACAAATTTAGAAAAAAATAAAGATTTTGAATCAATAGATGTAATTTCTCACCCTTTTAGCGATATTGTGGGAAATATATTCAAGGAATATCCTGGAGATCTTATAAGTGATGGTCCTGATTTGAGAAATAAATTGTATAACTTTGGGTACACCTTAGGAAAATGGATTTATCTTATGGATGCATTCGATGATTTAAAAGATGATATAGATAATAATAAATTTAATCCAATAAATTATTTATTCAATAAATCTAACGAGTCTTATTACGATCTAATTATACTAATACAAGAAAGGTTAGAGTTTACAATTTTAAATTGCTCTTATAATTGTAAAGATATACTTTCTAAATTACCTTTAAAAAGAAATGAAGATATACTTAGAAACATTTTAGAATTAGGTATGATGGATAAGTATATAGGAATATTAAATAATACTAGAGAAGATAAAAGGAGTGACAACTTAAATGAATCCATATGAAGTTTTAGGTTTAAAACCTGGCGCAACTCAAGAAGAAATAAAAAAAGCTTATAGAAATTTAATAAAACAATACCATCCTGATCAATATGGCGATAACCCATTAAAAGATTTAGCAGAAGAGAAAATGAGAGAAATAAATGCTGCTTATGATACATTAACTAAAAATCAGAATACTTCTAATAACTATTCAAGTAACACTAACTCATCATACAATAATTCTTCTTATAGTAATTCCTCTGATAGCAGTTATATGTTTTCAGAAATAAGAAGACTTATCCAAAGCGGAAATTACGCTGAGGCTGAAAATAAATTAAATAGCACTCCAAACAGAAATGCTGAATGGAACTTTTTATACGGAGTATTACTAACTAATAAAGGGTGGTTCGATGCAGGTCTTAAACATATTCAGACCGCTGTAAACATGGATCCTAATAACTTTGAATATAGACAAACTCTAAATTCTCTTAATCAAAGAACTTCTGCTTATAGAAATAATTATTATAGAACAACTGGTAATAATAGTACCAATGCTTGTGATTGTTGTATAAATTTATGGTGTTTAGATTCAATATGCGAATGTATGGGTGGAGACCTTATAGGTTGTTGTTAATTATTAATAACTTATTTAATTGGTGGTGTTTTAATGAAAATTAGAGATATTACAGTAAGTGCTATATTAATAGCACTTACCATTATTATTTTATATTTAAATTTACTTTTACCTATAAGCACTCTTAGTATCCTTACTTTGGCATCTTTATTAGTTCCTATTGCATTAATAAAGTCTTCAATAAAAAGTGCTTTTTCAGTTTATATAATTTCTTCAATTATAGGATTTTTTATATTACCTATTAATATAATCTCACTATATGCTTCATTCTTTGGTATATATGGAATAATCAAGTATTATATTGAAAAAATAAATAAGTTTTATTTAGAAATAATATTAAAATTAATATTTTTTAACATTATTTTAGTTATCTCATTTTTTGTATTTAATTCAGTTCTTGCAATAGGAAGTATTTCTCTTCCAATTTGGTTATTCTTCCTTGTTGCTCAGCCTATATTTTTTATTTTTGACTATGCTTTAACATTATTAATTTCATTTTATATGCAAAAAATACACAATAAAATATAGTTTAAAATAGCCTAGACCTTATTAAAAAGTCTAAGCTATTTTTTTGATTTTCATTAATCTAGTATTGAAAATAATATTTCAACTGCCCCTTCCAGTACTTCTCCTGCTGCACTTTCAATAAATTTTTTGAACTTATTATCTTTTCTTTTAATATTTTCATTTTTTTCACTCATAATTTTTCGATCTTCTGGTGCAGAATTATAAAAATATGCTTCTTCATATGATGTTATTTCTTTAAATAAAATTTTATTCTCATCATTTTTCAAAATAATGCTCCCCCAACTTTTTTTAATTCACAGTTTACAGTTCGCAGTTCACAGTTTTTTTCATTCCTTCATTATTTTTTTCATTCTTAATTTTTAATTATAGTTTACACTTATTACCTGATACCTGATACCTATTCTCTGTTAACTAAAAAATGAAACCAACTGTAAACTGAAAAATGCTTCGCATTTTATTAGATTATATATCTATACAACTTCTGTTCCAAATGGCATTAATGATAACTTAGCTAATTTTAGAGATTGCTTTGCAAAAGGTATTCCTATTATTGTAATGCATAATAATAAAGCACTTATCAAATTTGCTAAACATAATTCAAAACCACCAAAAATTATCCATAGGATATTTAATATCAAATTAAATCCACTATCATTTTTATTAATAACTTCTTTTCCAAAAGGTGCAAATTGTAGTTTAGCCATTTTAAAACATTGAAGTCCTATTGGAATTCCAACTATTGTTATGCACCATAAAAGTCCAAATACAATCCATCCTAGAGCATTAATAAACCCTCCACATATAATCCAAACTAAATTTCCTAAACAAGACATTACTAATCCCCCTATTATTTATTAAATATTATTTAGTTGTATTAACGCACAGTTTTCTATGGCATTAATAGAATTTTCTTTACAATAAGTTAAAATTTCATTGCTTTCAGCTCCTGGCTGTATTAAAACATTCTTTATTCCTAGTTCATTAGCTTCTTTTAAGTATTCTATTCCAAGCTTTGCATTTATACATAAATCAATAGCATCAATAGTATATGGTACATCTTTTAAATTAGTATAGATATTTTCTCCACCTTTTGGATGAACTCCACTTACTTTATATCCCTTTAATTTAAACTTATTTAAAATCTTATTTGCATATTTAGCTTCATTAGATACATCTCCAATAACTACCCAATTTTTAAGCTTTATCAAATTTTCTATATTCATATCTTACCTCCTTATAAAATCTTTATATGATTACTATATCCAATTAAAAATATTTCATCAACAACTTTACTAATATATCTTATTACTTTTTTCTAATTGTTGACTTATATTATAATAAAATATATAATTGAGTATATTAAAATTATATATTTACTGCATTGATTAGGAGTAGTATTATACTGTTATACTTAAGAGAGCTGTTGTTTGGTGCAAAACAGTGTTTAACTTATAAGAACTTGCCTATGAGCTTACTTGTCAAAAGCAAGTACGGAAAACCCGTTATAGATTTGAGTGAGAAAAAATATTATTTTTTCTAATAAGAGTGGTACCGCGAATATGTCCTTCGTCTCTTAATTGAGATGAAGGGCTTTTTTATATTATTTTTTACTTTTAAAGGAGGAATTATTGTGGCTAATTATGGAACTGCCATCGATAAAAAATGGCAAGATAAATGGGAAGAAACAAATCTTTATAAATTTGACCCAAACAAGGAAGGGGAAAAGCTTTATGTTTTAGAAATGTTCTCTTACCCTTCAGGCAGCCAATTACATGCTGGACACTGGTTTAACTATGGTCCTGTTGATTCATGGGCTAGAATGAAAAGAATGCAAGGATACAACGTATTTCAACCAATGGGATTTGATGCATTTGGTCTTCCTGCAGAAAACTTTGCAATAAAGACAGGGATCCATCCAAAGGATTCAACTGATAAAAATATAGAAACTATGGAAAAACAATTAAGAGCTATGGGCGCTATGTTTAACTGGGATAACGAGGTTATAACATGTAACCCTGACTACTATAAATGGACACAATGGGTATTCTTAAAACTATACGAAAAAGGATTAGCTTACAGAAAAAAAGCTCCTGTAAATTGGTGTCCATCTTGTAATACAGTTTTAGCTAATGAGCAAGTTCATGATGGTGCTTGTGAAAGATGTTCAACTGAAGTAACAAAAAAAGATTTAACTCAATGGTTCTTAAAAATAACTGATTATGCTGATGAACTATTAGAAAAATTAGATACTTTAGATTGGCCTGAAAAAACTGTTGCTATGCAAAAACACTGGATTGGTAAATCTACTGGTGCAGAAGTTACATTTAAAGTTAAAGATTCAGATATTAAATTTGATGTATTCACTACTAGAGTTGATACATTAAATGGTGTAACTTATGTTGTTTTAGCTCCAGAAAATCCACTAGTTAATGAGCTTACTACAGAAGAAAATAAAGATGCTGTTGAAAATTACAAAGAAGAAGCTAAAAAACAATCTGATATAGAAAGACAATCTTTATCTAGAGAAAAGACTGGCGTATTTACAGGTTCTTATGCTATAAATCCTATAAATAATAAAGAAGTTCCTATTTGGATTGGAGATTATGTATTAGCAACTTATGGAACTGGAGCTGTTATGGCTGTTCCTGCACATGATGAAAGAGATTTTGCTTTTGCTACTAAATTTAATTTACCAATAGAAAGAGTTATAACTAACAAAAAAGGGGATAATGCTGAATTACCTTATTGTGAATATGGTGTGTTAGTTAACTCTGGAGAATTCAATGGATTAACTACTGAGGAAGCTAAGGAAAAGATAGTTGAAAAATTATCTTCTATGAATCTTGGATCTGCAAAAGTTAATTATCGATTAAGAGACTGGTTAGTATCTAGACAAAGATATTGGGGTGCTCCAATACCTATGATTCATTGTGAACATTGTGGAACTGTTCCTGTACCTGAAGATCAGTTACCAGTAGAACTTCCATATAATGTTGAGTTTGCTCCAGATGGAAAATCTCCTCTTACAAAATGTGAAGAATTTATAAATGTTGCTTGTCCAAAATGCGGAAAGCCAGCTAAAAGAGAAGCTGATACTTTAGATACATTTGTATGTTCATCATTTTACTACTTAAGATATCCTGATAATAAAAATACTGAGAAGATATTTGATACTGACCTTATAAATAAGATCCTTCCAGTAGATAAGTATGTAGGTGGTCCTGAGCATGCTTGTATGCATTTATTATATGCTAGGTTCATAACTAAAGCTTTTAGAGATATGGGATACTTAAATTTTGATGAGCCATTTAAATCATTAACTCATCAAGGATTAATTTTAGGTCCTGATGGATTAAAAATGAGTAAATCAAAAGGAAATACAATTTCTCCAAATGATTATATCTCAGAATATGGCTCTGATGTGTTTAGAATGTATTTAATGTTTGGTTTTGCTTATATAGAAGGTGGAGCTTGGAGTGATGATGGACTTAAATCAGTTGCAAGATTTGTAGATAGAATTGAAAGATATCTTGATATAGCTAGAGATGCTATAGAAAAGGATGTTAATAATAAAACTTCTATTGATAAAGCTGAAAAAGAATTAAATTTCTGGATCAATAATGCAATAAAAGGTGTTACTGAAGATGCAGATAAATTACAATTTAATACAGCTATTGCAAGAATGATGGAATTTGTTAATGCATTTTCTAAATACCTACAAGAAGATGTAAAAAACTTAGAATTCTTAAAAAATACTTGTATTAATTTCTTAAAAATTCTTGCTCCTTTTGCACCTCATTTTTCTGAAGAACAATGGAGTTTATTTGGATTAGATTTTTCAATTTTTAATGAATCTTGGCCAGTATATGATCCAAAGGCATTAGTCAAAGATGAAGTTGAAATAGCTATTCAAGTTAACGGTAAAATTAAAGCTAAAATCAACGTACCTACCGACTTAGATGAAGAAGGAATTAAAGCTGCTTCTTTAGCTAATGAATCTATAGCTGATTCAACAGAAGGTAAAGCTATAGTAAAAGTTATAGTTATAAAAGGAAGACTTGTAAACATTGTTGTTAAATAAACTTACCCAATTAACAATGTACAATTAACAATTTAGGAAACAATTCAGCTTTCGCTAAATTGTAAAAATAAAAATACTGCTGAGAAAATTCCAGCAGTATTTTTTGATTTTCAGAATGCTGAAAATCCTCTTTAACTATTAACTATAAACTGTGAATTAAAAAATATACACTGATTAAGCTTCATCCAAAACAATTTTAAATTTATCTAAAACTTCACTTACAAGTTTTTCATCTAACTGATTATAATAATTCAATAAATTTGAATCTTGAAGTGCTGTAAATATTTTTTTACTAATTTCCATCCACAATTCAGGAATATATACCCAAACTATTTCTTCATATTTACAACTTAATAAAAAGTGTTCTATTCCCCAAAACAAGTACTCCTTTATATTATGCAATTTATTAAAAATTACATAATCTTCTACTACTCTTGGCGTAAGCTTATATTCATATATATCAACATAAAAAAAATCAAAATTATCTTTTTTAGCATTATATGCATCTGTATTTATAATTTTTATTTTAGAATTTTCTTTAAAATTAGAGTTATATAAGTCTATTATATCCTTTTCTTTTTCATAAACTATAACTTTGCTTATATCCTTCTTTTTAGCTAGCTCTTGCACAACATACCCTAGTCCAAGTCCAACTACTCCAACTTTCCCTTTAGCATATTTTATGAACATATATGAACTCTCTATTTCCATTGGAGAAATCTTCATCCATATATTATTAGGTCCATGTAACTCTAAAATATTTAAATTTATATTATCCTTTTTATTGTACATATACCCATTAATAAAATCTCTTTTATCTAGCGTGTTTTTTATTTCAAAACTTCCAATCTTCCCTAAAGATATTAAGTTATTATACTCTTTTATTTTCTCTAATAAATATGTTTTATCATATGGTTTCAAAATATAATACTTCCCTTCTGTATTAATTTTAGTTATGCTACATATAATACCTTGTGTAAAGTTTCAAATTTCTATAACTAAAAAAATACTTTTATAATAAATTATTTTTAATTTTGTTAACTAATATATTTTTTCTATATAATAATTATTATATTTACAATATATAGTAATGACAATAACTATTTATTAAAATTTACTATATATTGCATTAAAAAACTCTTGATATTTAATTATACTATGGTATACTAATGATATAAATTATCATTTAATAATAGAAGGTGAATAATATGGACAAAATTATAATAAGCGAAGAAGCATACAACGAATTCAAATCATTTTTAGATGAAAATGAAGTTGATAACTACAGTATAAGAATTAATTTAGCTGGATTTGGATGTAGTGGTCCTGCTTTCAATATATCTGTTGATGATGTTAAAGAAGGAGACGTTACTCAAAAAGTTAACGATATTACTTTTGTTGTAGAAGAAAAATTAGTTGATGAATTTGGCGGATTTAAATTGCTTTCAACTGAAGAAAATGAAGGAAGAGGCTTATCTCTTAAACCTGTCATTGAAACTGAAGGTGGATGTGGATCTTGCGGTGGTGGATGTCACTAGAAAAAAGAGTTGCAGTTGCAACTCTTTTTTTTATTGCTAAATAATAATTTTTATTATAAATTATTTAGCTATAATTTCTGCTCCATCTTCTGTAACTAAAACAGTATATTCCCATTGAGCTGAATATCCTCCATCTTCTGTAAATACTGTCCAATCATCATCTTCATCTACAAATACTTCATAATCACCTTGATTTATCATAGGCTCTATTGTAAACACCATTCCAGGAACTAATACCATTCCTTCTCCTTTTTTCCCATAATGAGCTACAAATGGGTCTTCATGAAACTCTAATCCAACTCCATGGCCTCCAAAAGATCTTACTACTGAAAATCCATTTACTTCTGCATGTTCTTGTATTACAGCTCCTATATCCCCTAAGAATCCCCAAGGTCTTACAGCTTCAAATCCTTTTTCTAAACATTCTTTTGCAACTCGTACAAGCTTACTATCTTCTTCCGCCACATTACCAATCATAAACATTCTTGATGCATCTGAATAATATCCGTTATATATTGTTGATACATCTACATTTACAATATCTCCATCTTGAAGTATAGTATCATTGCTTGGTATTCCATGACATACAACATCATTTATTGAGACACAAACACTTTTAGGAAATCCTCCATAATTTAATGGTGCTGGTATTGCTCCACTATTAACTGTAAAATCATGTACTATCTTATCAATTTCCTCTGTACTCATACCCATCTTAATTTTTTCTTGTACTAAATCTAATACTGCATTATTAATTTTAGCACTTTCTTTTATTCCTTCTATTTGCTCTTTATTCTTAATTAGCTTTCTAGGCGGAATATGAAATCCCTTTGCTTTCAAGCTATCTAATTTTTCATCTAATTCAATGTGGCATTTTTTATATTTCTTACCACTTCCACACCAACATTGATCATTTCTATTTAAATTCATATTAAACCTCCTTTTAAATTTTCCAAATCAAAATAATTAACAATTACATATTTACATTTCACAATATACTAAAAATTATTTCAAATATAATTTTATTCTAAAATATGAAATTTGATACTACAAGTTTGTATTATTTAATATTATTTATTAATATAACTATATCACATATTCTTATTATTGCCTTAAAAATTTCATTAAAATAAAAACACTCTATTTCTAGAGTATTAAAACTAACTTTTTATAGTAAATTCATAATTAATATAAGGATCCATAATAGAATTTATTCCATTTAAAATATCTATCCAATAATTTTTCTTAATTGTTATTATCTCCTTATCTTCTTCAGTCTTATTACTAAACTTTTCTTGATTAAATTCCTTAAAAAACTCATTTAGTTGGTTTGACATATTATTCATAGCTGAAAAGTTATTTAATGTTTCACCTTCTAAAATAATTTTATCATTTTGATTCTTCATTTCAGAATTTAAATATTCAAATAATAAGCTTTCAATTCTTGAATATACTTCATTAGGTATTTCTTTTGATATCTTAGATTTTTTGCTTATAGTAATAATTTCTTCTTTTCCATAATTTTTATAATTTGACCATAGATTAGTGAATTCATCTGACATTGAACTATAATTTTTATATAAAGCAAGTAATTCTTCATTACTTATGCTACCTGCTTTTATACTCTGATTTAATATATTCAATGCTCCTTCATTTCTATTTCTTATTTCTTCAACACTTTTATAGGTTTCTTTACCTACTAGTATTTTATATCGAGAATTCATAATTGACGTGTAAACGTTTATCAATAGACTTATAATCAATACTGCCAATATTAAAAGAATACTATTATTTTTACTTATCTTATAAGATTTCATAATGCACCCCCATATTTTTGTATTATATCATAGATTATTGACTAATACCAGTACGCTTTTAAATTGCAAATTAATTCTTCTTTCTAGCATACAATTCACAAAACATAGTTAGTTGCTAGTTTTCATTTTATAGGTAGCAGATAACAAGGAATAAATATTTAATTGTCACCTGTTACCTTATAAAAAACTGTAAACCAAAAATTATAATTCACAACTTATTACTTAACCATGTTAAAAGTATCTTCCATGTTCTTGTTGATACTCCTTAATCATCTCTAATCCTGCAGTTCCACCTTCACCCTTTTCTACCCTACCTTCTATTTTCTTTATTTCTCCATAAGGTCTTGATAAAGATAAATCTTCATCTCCTGTTAATACCCAAATTATATTCGAATTAACTGGCTTAACTTCTAATTCCTTTTCACCTACCCCATCAGTAAAATATATAAGCACATGATTTCTCATCTTATTATCTTTTATATATTTAAATACTGGTGAAAATTTAGTTGATCCTATATTAGATGTTCTTTTTTTAATATCATTCTTAGATTTCATTTCATAAACACGTCTGATTTCATTATCACATTCTATTACAGTAATTTTATTAGTTCTAGTTTTAGTTATTTCTAGTATTTCAATCATTATTTTATGCACCTCTTCTTCACTCATAGATGCACTTATATCTATGGCGACTATAATTTCTGGAATATTATTAGGAAGAGTTCCCCTTATATCTAATCTATCTGGTTGTCTTCTATTTCTTCTTGTTATAGTCTTTCTTTCTCCTGCTCTAAGCGATGGCATTAATTTTTTTAATGTTTCTTGCCATGGTATTTCTGCCTTCTCTGTATATGCATTAATAATTGCTTTTATATCTTTAGGAGCATTGCCTTTAAATGAACTTATAGCTGTTTTCTTGGTCATATCCTTTATTGCATCATAATTTAAATTACTTTCTTCCCATGCATCATGAGCCTTTGAAATATCAAGCATTTCTCCTATAGATTCACTATTATTTGATTTCATGCTCTTTAAAAATTTTGATCTTATAGCCTTTTCTATACTTTCAGCATATTCTTCAATAGATTTATCTTCTCTAAGACTCAAGTTATATTCTTTATTGATACTTTCTATCTTAAAACTATCCATTGGCAAGTTTTTTATAAACTGATTTATAGAGATATCAAGTGCTAAATTCACAGAAGTTGTTGTATATTTGTTTTTAAGATCTTTTTCTCTTTGATGATGCCCATACATTATATGGTACACCTCATGTTTAAAAAGAGCTTGCATTTCCTTTTTATTACACATTAAAAATAATATTGGATTAAAATACATCTTAAATCCTTGCATTTTAGGAACTGTTGCTAGTGGCCATGTTATATTAAACCTTATGCTTCTTTCAATTTTCACTAAAAATTGTCCAAAAAAGTTATCTTCACCATCTATCATATCAATTACAACAGACTCTACTAAAGAAAAGAAGTTTCTTTCAAAATCACTATTTAACTCTCCATGCTCCTTAATTTTTAATGCTTGCTTTAATAAATTGTTACGTTTATCATCAAATATCATATTCCTCATTCCTTATTGAAAAATATTAAAGAATGCATCTAAAAATGTATCTTCATTTAATAAATCTTTATATAATCTTTCGCTAGAATCACTTTTTATTTCTTTCATTATGCCAAGTCTTAAATCCTTTGGATAACAAATTAATAAATCTCCAAATAGTTTTCTATTATTCTCTGTATTATTTTCCTCTAGGTATCGTAAGGAATTTTTAGCTAATATATATAATCTTGAATGGCTTTCTTTTCTTATCTCTTCCTTTACTTCTATTGGTAAAATAATATATTCAAATAGATCCTTTGGTTTAATTAATTGATTTTTTATATTCTTAATATAATTTATAAAATCTGTTGCTATACTTACCCCTACATTTCCTTTAACCACATTATAGAATATATCAATTGAATAGTTATTACTATTTTTCATATATATATTATAAGCTTTAGCTACTCTTTCCCAGCTTCTTGGTGTAGCTTTTATAGATTCATTTGAATTTGGTGTATTCAAATACTCTGGAAATGTTGATAAAAATTCAATTATATTTTCATTTACGTTTCCATCCTCACTCATAGCCCATTTAATCCATTCTTTTATATCAGAATCCAGTTCAATCCATACAAATCTATCTTCTTGAGCTTTATCCATATCAACTACTTGATACTCACTATCTTCAAAACCATCATACTTATTTGAAGGATTCATAGCCGCTACTATTTTAATGGAATCATCTAATTTATATCCGTTTATTTCTCTATTTAATATTAAATTCATAAGCTCTTGTTGGACTGCATGCTCACATCTATTTAATTCATCTATAAATAATAGTACTCCATTATAGTTATAATTTATTATAGCTTCTTTCATTTCAATAAGCTTATAGTGCGTTGCATATTTAGTTCTTCCATCTTCAACTATTGGTAATCCGCCAATTTCACCTTCTTTTAGAAGATTTGCATCTATGTTTACTAAATAATAACTATTACTTTTGCATATTTTTTTTACTAAAGATGTTTTTCCTATACCAGCTTCACCTATTATTAATGGAACACTTCCTGACTCTAAAATTAATTCTATAGTACTTATAGCTTCTGAAAATTTCATATTTTATCACCTCTTGTTGTCTTATCTTGAAAGTTTATAATCCACTAATAAAATTTTAGCTTTTTTACTTCCATATTCACTTATAAAATTTATCTTATCCATCTCTAATATTTCAAGTTCTAAAAAATCTTTTATATATTTTTCATCTATAAAATCTTCTTTTATTTTATCTATTACTACATTCACCACAAAATCTACATCTATAGAATCATAAACATATTTTACAATTTTTATATTATCTCCAATTAATATTTTTAGTTCATCTAAATCAAAATTAATATAATTTATAGCCTCTTCATTTCCCTTTACTGCTTCTCTTCTAGCTTTTAAACTTGGATTATCTATAAACTTTATTGCTGCCCAATATTTTTTTATTGCTTCTAATTGTACCTTTTCTGAAGGATTTTTTATATATTTTATTGCATCGTAATCCTTAAAAACTGCTATCATCTGCATACTTTCAGTCGGATTTTCTATAAATTGTATCGCCCATCCTTTTGCCTTTATAGCTTCAAGTTTTACTTTTTCAGTTGGATCTTTTATATACTTTAAAGAATTCCATAATAATTTAACTGCTAGTATAGCATTTTCTTCGTCTAACTCTTTAATATATTCCACTGCTAATGGATTATTTTTTATTGCCTTTTCCTTCATAATACTAGTTGGATTATCTATATATCTTATTGCTAATCCATTTCTCTTAATAGCTTCAAATATTAATTCCTCACTTGGATTTTCTATATACCTAATATACAAAGGATTATCATATATTTTTTTAAAATCATTGCTTTCCATAATTGTCCTTCCTTATTCTTTCTATACTTTAAAATAATCTATAATAAAGTTAATATCTATCTTGTTATTTATTATACTATATTTAATGAATAATTACTATTATTTAATATTTATAATTATAAAAAATAAAATAAAAGGGTAAAAATATATTTCTATACTTTTACCCTTTTATTTTTTATTTATGCTCATGATCCTTTATATGATTAATACAATAGCACTTTTTTCCTGAACATTTTGAACAGTATCTAAATTCCATATTAGTATTATCTTTTTCTGTTATTCCACACACAACGCATTTATGAATAAATTCTACTTCTCTAATTTTAGATTTAAATTTTTGCTGTCTATGATAATTCATTGCACTACTTTTTGTTCCTGTAAATATACTTTTTCCAAAGAATATTAAGTAATTTACAACTGGAATTAAAGCTATTATCACTCCATTTAAAGATTTTAAAAATATAGCTGAAAGTACACTAATCCCTATCATAATCCAATTGAATATTGCAATATATTTAACCTTTAGAGGTATTATAAAAAACAATAATAGTTGAAAATTTGGATATATTTTTGCAAATGCTAAGAATAGTGAAAGGTTAACATATGAACCTGTTACTGTCTTTCCTGTTAAGAATGCTATTATTATTGAAGCTAACATACCTATTAGGTAATATGCATTAAACTTAAAGCCTCCCCATTCTTCTTCAAGACCAGACCCTGCTAGATAATAAAAATATAAGGTGAAAATTACCCAAAAAGCAGATGTACTTTCTGGTACAAAAATAAATGTTATAAGTCTCCATATTTCTCCATTTAGCACCTTGCTTGAATCCAATACTATATTATTTATTAGTTCATTATTTCCATTAATCATAGTAATAAAATATATTACTGCATTTCCTAATACTATTATAAGCATTAAATTCCTTATATAAAGATTTCCAAATTTTCTTTCTAATTTATTTAACCAATTCATAACTTCAAATTACTCCTTTTATAATTACTTTATTATATAAGTTGTTATAAATAGTTTATATCAATATACCATTATTATCAACAAAGGATATTTTTTATTTTATTTCCATTTATTTACAATTGTTCTTATGTTAAGTATAATTAATATATGATTCTTATAGATTTATTATAACTTAATGAGAGGTGTTTATATGGAACCTAAAGTTTTTGATATTGAATATAGAAGAAAATTACTTTATAAAAGAAAGAGGCGAAGACAACTCATATTTCAAATTTCTATATTTCTAAGTGTACTTTGTGTATCATTCTTTATTATACTACTGGGTAATAAGGATAATAATGTTTCTTCTGTAAACCAAAAAATAACTACATCATCTTCCTCAACTGAAGAGAAATTTATAATATGTATAGATCCTGGACACGGGGATTGGGATACTGGTGCAAAAGGAACAACTGGAGTATTTGAAAAAGATATTGTTTTAAATATATCTTTAAAATTAGGAAAATTACTTGAATCTAATGGAATGAAAGTTGTTTATACAAGAACAAATGATTCTCTTTCTTGGCTTGAAACAGCAAATGATAGCTTAAAAGAAAGAATAAAAATACCCGAGGTCTTTGATGCAGATTTATTTATATCTATTCACTGTAATAGTAATTATGATTCCCCAGATTCAAAAGGATTAGAAACTTGGTATAAACTATCTAATAATGACAGCAAAGAATTATCTAATATAATCCAACAATATTTATTAAAGTTAAATTATACAGAGGATAGAGGCTTAAAAACTTATAAAAGTAAAGATGATGCTCTTGCAGTATTAGAATTAAATTCAAGTATCTCAAGCTTAATTGAATTAGGTTTCTTGAGTAATGCCTCTGATGAAAAATATTTAAACTCTGATTTAGGGCAGAGTAATTGTGCTGAAGCTATAAATGATGCTATATTAAGCTATATTAAGAGTAATAAGGAATCTTTAATTAATAAACGAAATAGTAATTAGTAGATTGCTTAAAATTAATCTACTAATTACTATTTTTAAAAATATTTGTTTTACGCTAAAGTAAGTTCGGTAATATATTCAATTACATCTGATCTTTTATCTATATTAACTAAAACAACTATATAATCTCCACTAATTAATTTTACAGAACCTCTTGGAATTATTTCTTTATCTCCTCGTTTTATTGCTACAAGTAAACAGTCTTTAGGCCAATTTATTTCATATATATATTTGCCTTCTACTATACTCTCCATTTCAACAACAAATTCTACTATTGTTTTCTTCGCATTATTCTCCTCATCACTTACACCAACTCTTTTAAGTAGTCTTTCCAATAAAACTTCATATATAGGTTGATTTTTCAATGCCTCAGAAGTTATATAAGCTATTATTACAACTACTGATAATGAAAGAAGATGAGTAAATGATCCTGTCATTTCCATTATAAGTACTATTCCTGTTATTGGAGCCTTTACCACCGCGGCAAAATATCCTGCCATACCAAGAGCTATGAAATTTATCATAAAAGAATTATTTATACCTAAAATATCTACAGAAAAAACTCCTATTGCATTCCCTATTATTGCCCCAAGTAAAAGCATTGGAAGGAATATTCCCCCGGGCACCCCGGAGCCAAAACAAATTAATAATAATAAAAATTTTACTAAATATAATATTATTAAAAATGAAATAGCATGTTTTTCTGAATTTAAATCCATTATCAACTCATGGCCTCCGCCTAATAAAATTGGCAATGTTAAACCTATAATAGCAGTTATTATAAAAGGAATCATTATTTTTATTTCTATTGGTATTTTCGTTAACTTAGAGTATATATCTTGAAACAAGTATATTCCTTTTGAGAATATAACTCCCATGACACCAGTTATAAATCCTAAAATAATTAGTACCCAATAATATTTTAATGGCAATGCACTCATTTCATTGAAATTTAAAGCTGGCTCCATTCCTAAAAAATTTTTAGATATAAAATCAGCACTTATTGCCGCCGCCATAGCCGATAATAGAACTAATGGAGAAAAATTTCTATGAATTTCTTCTAGTGCAAATACTATTCCTGATAACGGAGAATTAAATGCGGCTGAAAGTCCTGCTGATGCTCCTGCTGTTATCAAAAATTCTTTCTTTACTGGCATCTTTTTATAAGTACTCTCTGCTATACCTTCTCCTATAGAAGCTCCAATTTGCACAGATGGACCCTCCCTACCTAAAGAGAGACCAGCTGATAGTGCTAAAACTCCTCCTGCAAATTTATATATAAGTATTCTAAACCAATTCATCTTCAATTTATTAATTACTCTTCCTTTTACTTGAGGAATTCCGCTACCTGATATCATATTTTCCCTTTTAGACATAAATCCAACTAAAATACCCACTAAAGCTAAGATAATTATTACTAAAATTGTATTTATTAAGCCTTTATTTCCCCATAAATACAAATCTAAGAAAATTGAAGAAAGTTTTTTTATAAATATTCTATTTAATACTATTATCCCACCTGTAATTAAACCTATAATAATACCTTGGATTATTAATCTAAATTTCATATTTTTTCTTTTTATTAATATATCTTTTATATTTTCTTCTTCCAAAACTAAATCACCTTATTTTCAAATATATTTTTTACTTCATCTAATATTTTAAAATTAGTAAAGTCAAAATGTAAAGGAGTCATTGTTACATAGCCTTTGGATAAAAAATATAAGTCAGAATCATTCTCTGATATATCATTTCTGGTTCCTTTTGTTATATAAACATTATCTTCATTTTCTTCAATTAAAATATAATCTGTTTTATATGTTGACTTTCCTAGTCTACATACTTTTACTCCTCTTATTTCTTCTTTACTAATATTTGGAACATTAACATTTAAAACTACATTATCTTTTAAATAATATTTTTTTGCTACATCTATTATTTTGCTTATCCAATTAGCTGCCTTAGTGTAATCCTCATCTTCTCTCTCCCAATCTACCTCCATTGATATAGCAATAGATGGTACATTATATATTGCTCCTTCTATTGCTGCCGATACCGTTCCTGAATATAAAATATCAGTTCCACAATTTAAGCCTCTATTAATACCAGAAATAACTAAGTCTATATTTTTCCCAAGTAAAGATAATCCTGCTTGAGTACAATCAGCTGGTGTTCCTACTAAACTGTATGCCTTAAAATTATCATCTATTTTTTCTTCTCTTATCTTAATGGGATTATGAATTGATATAGAATGGCTAGAAGCACTTTTTTGCTCCCTAGGTGCAACTACTATAATTTCATGTTTTTTTGATATTTCCTTTGCTAAAGTTATTATTCCTCTAGCATTTATTCCATCATCATTAGTAATTAATACTCTCATATAGTCTTCCCTCCAATTAATTTTTCTTATTTTCATAAATATAACAATAACTACTTATTATATTATTACTTTTTACTTATATATTATCATAAAATTGTAGATGATGAAAAAGAGTAATATAAGTGAAATAAATTCAACTATATTACTCTTTTTATTATTCTCTAAACACCTCGCTATTAACTTATATGAATTTATCTTAGAGTTTAAATCTCTATTTAACGTTATAAGCATAAACTCATCTGTTTTATATATTTCACTCATTTTTAGTATTTGCTCTTTTATATTATCTGGAGTACCTATTAACATCCTCTTTCTATTTCTTTTTACTATTTGTATTTCTGCATCAGAATATTTATAAGATAAAGCCGTTTCTAAAGAAGGGATCTTTTTAGATTTACCAGTTTCTACAAGAACCAAAGCTAAATCCATAATAGCTGATTGCTTATTAACTCTTTAATCTATAATTTTTTCTAATAGGGGAATTCTATTATTGATAATAATAATTTAGGAGGATTTAAAATGAAAAATAAAAATTATAATAACCTTAATAATCCATCATCATCTAATTATGATGAAAAAATTAAAAATAAAGCTAATGAAAAAACTCCATATGGAGAAAATGAACCATCTACTCGTACAACATATAAATAAAATTTAACAAATAAAAATACCGTTTATAAAATAAACGGTATTTTTATTTCAGTTTGTTGAAAAACCCCCTGTTTAAAAACAGAGGGTTTTTCTATATATTAATTGTGAATAA
>NZ_BAAACH010000006.1:0-55064 GCF_039521405.1 Clostridium sartagoforme | reverse complement strand
TTTTTTTAGTTGTAATGTAACATTATCGTTTGCTACAATCCCTGGAAATTCTTTTCGAATGTTAAGCATCTCTACTACATACTCCATATAATTCACCGCTTTCCTCTTTAATACTTGGAGGGGAATTTAAAAGCTAAGCTTTTAAATTCCCTCTATAATTATTTAATTAAATCACCTTTTTCAGATGCAACTTTAACTTTACCTTCTTTTATTTGATTGAATATTTCATCAACCTTACTTACAGTTTCTTTACTTAAATTTGGATTTTCTTTTGGAAGACCTATACCATCATTCTTAGCATCGAATGTTAAAGTTTGTCCACCTGGGAACTTTCCATCTAATTCAGCTTTAACCATTTCAAATGAAGCTGAATCTACTTTCTTCATTGCAGAAGTTAAAATGATTGATTTATCATCTTTGTAAATACCATCTGCATATTGGTCAACGTCAACCCCTACAATCCAAGCTTCTTTTCCAGCTGTTGCTCTAGCTTTAGCTTCATTTATAGCTCCAACTCCAACTCCACCAGCTGCTGTAAATATAGCTTTAACTCCGTTATCAAACATAGTTGCTGCTAATTGTTGTCCAGCTGCTACGTTATCAAATGATCCTTGATAAACAACATTTTCTGCTTTTATTGACATCTTTGTTCCTAAATTATCATTAGCATATTTAACACCTTGTTGGAATCCCCAGTTAAACTTTTGAACTGCTGGTATTTCCATACCACCTATGAAACCTAATTCTCCTTCTTTTAATTGAAGAGAGGCTGCTACACCAGCTAAGAAACCTGCTTCATGTTCAGCAAAGAATATAGCAACTGCATTATCAGCTACTTTTTCAACTCTATCTGCTCCATTTTTTCCATTATTAGGAGATCCATCGATAATTACAAATTTTGCATCTGTATATTTATCTTGAGATTGGAATATAGCTGTTTCAAACTTAAATCCAGGAGTAACTATAAATTTATATCCTGTATCATAAAGATTTCCAATTTCCTTCATATAGTCAGCTTCTGTTGTTCCTGTTGGTTTTAAATAGTTAGTTTCAACTTTTAATTCTGTTTCTGCTTTCTTTATACCTTCCCAAGTACCTTGGTTAAATGATTTGTCATCAATAGTACCTGCATCAGTAACCATACCTACTTTTAAATCATTTTTCTTGTCTGTACCTGTTTCTCCACCCTTGTTACCACAGCTTACAAGTCCAGTGACCATAAGAGCTGAAAGTGTTAATGCTATTAGCTTTTTTTTCATAATAATCCCTCCATAAAATAATATATAGCAATCTTTGATATACAAAGAAGTGCGTCTTTTTAACAAAAATTTTACCCTTGATACCGCTTACAAATAAACTCAATATTTATTTATTAACTTTTTCTTCTGATCCATTTAAAATTAGTTTTGGTGGAATGTTTATGCGATTTATCTTCTTATTATCTTTATTCTTAAATATCTCTAAAAGTAACTTTATAGCTGATACTCCTAATTCCATAGGCGAATCTTCAATATAAGTTAAATTAATTCCCACTATATCTATTAAATCTATTTTATTAAAACCAACTAACGCCATATCCCTTGGTATATTCTTTTCTCTTTCAAATAAAGCTTTAATTGTTCCTAAGGTCATTCTATTACTGCATGAAATTATCGCAGTAGGTGGGTTTTCCATATCCAAGAATTCTTTAGTTATTTCATAAGCTCTATCTAAACTAAATTGTCCTTCTTTTATATAATCATCTATAATTGGTATATTACTTTGGATTAATGCCTCTTTATACCCATTTAATCTATTCATTGCTGAACTTGAACTAATTATTCCTGTTATTATACCTATTTTTTCGTGACCTTCATTTATTAATAACTTAGTAGCATCAAAACCACCTTTTACATCATCAACAAAAACTCCATTTAAATTTATATAATTTAAATCTGCAGAAACTAATACAATAGGTATATTTATACTATTTATTATATCTATAAATACATCTTCTAATTTCGTATCTCCAAACCCTGGAGTCATTATAACTCCTTTTAATCTATGCTTTTTAACTTCATCTAATGCTTTTAATTCACTTTTTACATCATTATTTGTATTAAATAATATTATATTTAAATTAACTTCTTCTGCAATTTTACTTATACCTTTTATTATCTCACCAAAGTATGAATTTGTTATATCCGGAACTATTATTCCTATAGTGTTTGTCTCTCTTTTAGAAAGACTTCTTGCTATTGCACTCGGAACATAATTCATTTCTTCTATAACCTTTAAAACTCTTTCTTTAGTTTCCTCTTTTACATATGAGGAATTATTTAAAACTCTAGAAATAGTTGCAGAAGATACACCAGCTTTTTTTGCTATGTCATCTATAGTTACTGCCATATTTTTTCTCCTTATGTATCTACGATAAAATTTAATAAATTTGTCTATATGCCTATTATATATCTATTATATTCATTAATACTAGTCCTAAATTCTATTAAATATAGATTTTGATAAATTTTTCTATAATCACATTTACTTAAGTTAATATTAATTTATTTTTATTCTTAAATAATTACTTTTCCTTTTTGTTTTATGTTAAACACAGGTTTTGTAATATTTATTAGGAATTAACTACTATTTTTATAAATATTCTAGATGTTAATATAATCCTTGTATATTTAAATTTATAATTTTATATTAAATACTTAATTGTCTTAATAATATGTAATAGCTATATTTCTGATATTATATGCTGAATATCTTATATTTTAAACAAGATATTCAGCTCATTCAACTATTATTTGTATAATTACTTAATGCAAGCTTATATTTTATAGGTTATATAATTTTATTTAGGAAACTCTCTCCTATGGCAAAATTAAACTTCTTATTATCCTTATTAAAATTATCTACTATGGATACTCCTATATCTGCCATACTCTTTAATACATCTATTTCTTTAGGTTCTGTTAACTTCTTACTATAAACTAGTACAGGAACATATTCCCTAGTATGATCTGTTCCTTCAAATGTTGGATCATTACCATGGTCTGCTGTTATTATTAATAAATCATCATCATTTAATTCATTTAAAAGAGTGCTTAATTGAACATCAAATTTTTCTAAAGCTTCTTTATATCCCTTTGGATCTCTTCTATGTCCATACATTGAATCAAAATCAACTAAATTTAAGAAAATTAACCCATTATACATATTTTCTTTAGCTATTTTTATTGTTTCTTCCATACCCATATCATTACTCTTAGATTTTATACTCTTTGTTATTCCTTGATTGCAATATATATCAGCAATTTTACCAATTCCAACTACATCTAAATTCATTAAATTTAATTCATCTAGCATAGTACTAGTTGGTGGCTTCAATGCATAATCTTTTCTATTTGATGTTCTTTTAAAATTTTCTTTATTATTCCCAATAAAAGGTCTTGCTATTACTCTTCCAACTTTATATTCTTCTTTTAAAGTTATTTCTCTTGCAATTTTACATACTCTATAAAGCTCTTCTAGTGGAATAATTTCTTCATTAGCAGCTATTTGTAAAACACTATCTGCTGAAGTATATAATATTAAGCTCTTTGTTTTTAAGTGTTCCTCACCTAAATCTTCAATAATTGCTGTTCCTGATGCTGCAATATTTCCAAAGAATTTATGCCCAGTTTTTTCTTCTAATTCATCTATCAATGATTGTGGAAATCCGTTATCTGTAAAAACTTGAAATGGCTTTTCTATATGGATACCAGCAATTTCCCAATGTCCTGTTATCGTATCTTTTCCTTTAGATAATTCTGTTGCTTTTGTATAATATGCAATTGAATTTTCTACTCTTTTAACACCTTTAATATCTGCAATATTCCCTAGTCCCATTTTTTCCATATTAGGAACATTTAATCCATTCATTGAGTTAGCTATATTTCCTAAAGTATTTGCACCCTTATCTCCGTAATCTTCAGCATCATGTGCTTCTCCTATTCCAACAGAATCAAGTACAACTAGGAATACCCTATTAAAATTCTTCATCTTAATACCCCCTAACTTCTTCATTATTCATTATCTTAATTATTGAACTAGTTCCAAGTCTTGAAGCTCCTTTTGATATAAACTCTTCTGCTTTTTCAATACTCTTTACTCCACCTGCTGCTTTAATTTTAACATCTTTTCCAACATATTTTTTAAACAACTCTATATCTTCAATAGTTGCTCCACCTGTACTGAATCCTGTAGATGTTTTTATAAAATCAGCTCCAGACTTTGTAACACAATCGCATAATTCTATTTTTTCTTCATCTGTTAAAAGACAAGTTTCTATTATAACTTTTAATATAGTATCTCCACACGCCTTTTTAATTTCTTTTATTTCTTCTATAATAAATTTGTAGTTCTTTTCTTTTACCATTCCTATATTTATTACCATATCAATTTCATCTGCACCTTTTGATATAGCATCCTTAGTTTCAAATACTTTAACTTCTGTTGTATTATATCCATTTGGAAATCCTATTACTGTACATACCTTTAAGTTCTCTCCAACATAATCCTTTGCTCTTTTCACAAAGGAAGGTGGTATGCATACTGATGCAACTTTATATTTCATACCATCATCACATATAGTTTTTATTTCATCCCATGTTGAAGTTTGTAAAAGTAATGTATGATCAACTGTTTTTAGTATATCTTTTATATCCATATTTCCTCCTCTTGTAATTACTCAATTATTTTATATATTATATCTGCCTTAGCTGGCTTTTCATTAGATATTGTATAAGCTGATAAAAGCATTTCTTCGGCTTTTTCAATTCTATTTATATCACTTGTATATATAGTAGCTAATAAATCACCTTTATTAACATAGCTTCCCATCTTTTTTGATAGTATTATTCCTGCTCCATAATCTATATCATCATCTTTAGTTTCTCTTCCTGCTCCAGCTAATAATGATGCTATTCCTACTTTTTCAGCATTTAATTCATATACATACCCTTCTTCTTTTGCTTTAACTTCATGAACTACTTCTGAAATAGTAAATAAATCCTTATTTTCAATTACACTTACATCTCCACCTTGATTAACTACAAGTTCTTTTAGCTTTTCAAGAGCCTTACCATTCTTAAGAACTTCTTCTAAAATTCCTCTAGCCTTATTAACATCACTTTCTATATTTGATAATTTAAGCATTTGTGCTCCAAGTCTTAGACATAATTCTCTTAAATCTTCAGGGCCCCTATCACTTAATACTTCTATTACTTCTTGTATTTCTAATGCATTACCTATTGCATATCCTAATGGTTCTCCATTTAATGTTATTGCTGCTGAAGTATTTCTATTTAACCCCTTACCTATTGATACCATAGCTTCTGCCAATTTTTCAGCATCTTCTTTAGTTTTCATAAATGCTCCATCACCATATTTTACATCTAGTAATATTGCATCTGAACCTGATGCAATTTTTTTACTCATTATGCTTGCTGCTATTAATGGAATACTGTCTATGGTAGCAGTTACATCTCTAAGTGCATATAACTTTTTATCTGCTGGTACTATGTTTTGCGTTTGACCTGCTATTACAAGTCCTGATTTATTAACAAAATCTATGAAGTTTTCCTTTGTAACATTTATATCAAAATTAGGTATTGCTTCAAGCTTATCAAGTGTTCCACCAGTATGTCCTAATCCTCTTCCTGATAATTTAGCAACTTTGCCTCCAGCTGCTGCAACCATAGGAACTAATATTAAAGAAGTTTTATCTCCAACACCACCTGTACTATGCTTGTCAACCTTTATTCCATTTATTTCGCTAAGATCAACAACATCCCCTGATTTTATCATAGCCATAGTAAGATTAACTGTTTCTTCTTCATTGAAACCATTTAGATATATTGCCATCAATAATGCTGATGCTTGGTAATCTGTCACCTCACCTTTTGTATATCCATCTATAAAAAATTCTATTTCTTCTTTACTTAATTCTTTACTATCTCTTTTTTTTGCAATAATATCAAAAGCTCTCATTTTAAAACCCTCCATTTAATTTTCATATTTATTTATTTTAACCCAATCTTCAAGTTCTTCCTTGTTCTTAGGTATTGTTAATTCGTCGTTTACTATCTTAGATTTTATTTTATTTACAGTTTTCATTATATTATCATCTAATTCTACTTCTGATCCTTCTCTTGTTATGTCTATAATTCCTTCTTTTAGTCCTGATAAATGAACTCCATCATTCCAACTATTATCATTCACATACTTTATTTCATTAAATATAATTTGATTCATATATCTTGTAGCAGTTGAAATTATAACACTAGGATCAAAATAATTTTGATTTTCATCTATTCCGAAGGCATATCCACCTACTTCTTTCGCTGCAGAAAATACTCCAAGCCCTGATGCACCTGCTAGATGCTGAATGTATTTTACACCTTTACTATACATCAATAATGCAGTTTCTCTTGCTTTTAAAGGATTCTTAAAATCGTTTACTACTGCGGATATAACTTCCCCATCTGGATTAACATATCTATATCCAGCTTCAAAACCAATTGCGCCTTCTCTTAAATGAGGTACTTCCATACCTAAAATTATTCCGGCCTTATTCATATAACCTATTTTCTCATATTCTTCTTTACTAAGTAATCCTGCAACGACTCCATTTAGAAACGCTTGTTCTTCCCACCTTGTATAAAGTGAACTTATATTTTTTGCTTCAAGCTTTGAATCTATTAAAGTAAATTTTTGATTAGGATATTTTTCTGAAACCGCTTTCACATCTGCTTCTTGTTCTGGCCCAATAGCAATAATCAATTGATACTCTTCAGTTTCTGCAAATTCCATTATACTCTTTTCATAGTCCTCTGCATGTATAGGTTCTGAATAATCAAACTCTATACCAAGTTCTTTTTGAGCTTTTAATAAACCATCATAAATTAAATCATTAAAAGATTTATCTCCAAGACCACTACCTGTAAAAATTACTGCTATTTTTAAGTTCTTTTCTTTTCCCTTTTCATTTGAATTATTGTTGAAGTTAAGAACTATTGCTGCTACAAAAAATATTGTTGAAATCAGTATTAACAATATAACTAATACCTTATCTATTCTTTTAACCATTTAATCTCCTTTGCAATAGATATTATCTATAACATCTTTTGTATAATATAATTATACATAAATAAACCTTTACTTTATATAGAGAATATTGATATTAAATATAATTATTTGGATATAATTTTATTTATCAAATATGTTTTTTTATATCTATTTATAAAATATTGATTTTTTATAATTTATTTGACATTTAGTTATAAACTTATCAATACCTATCTTCTTCTGGAGAAACTCCAGTGTATTTCTTATAATTCTTAGAAAAATACCCTGCATTAGAATATCCTACTTCAGATGCAATCTGTGATATTTTCATATCTGTATTTTTTATTAATTCTTTTGCTTTTTTAATTCTATATATTGTTAAATAAGTACTAAAATTTTCTCCTACCTCTTCTTTAAAAAGTCTTGAAAAATATTCATGAGATAGATATATATGTTTAGCTACATCCATTAAAGAAATATGATTCTTATAGTTATTATCTATATACTTCAACGCCTTATCAATTGATCTAGAATAAGATTTGTTTTTATTTATATCTTTTTTCTCTAATCTTTGCTCTTTAGTATTATCTCCTATAGCTTTTATTTTATTATTTATCTTAGTTAATATTTCGCTTAATTCCTTGGGTCTAATATCTGATTTTATTAAATACTCATAGACTCCGCAACTTATTGCTTCCTTTGCATATGAGAATTCAGCAAAATTAGTTAATATTATTATATAAATTTCCGGAAATAACTCTTTTATTTTTTTAGATAATTCTATTCCATCCATAACTGGCATTTTTATATCCGTTATTATTACATCAGGCTTAGAGTTTAAGGCTAATTCGTAAGCTTCCTTACCATTATTCACGCTACCTATAACATTAAATTCTTCTGATATATTTTTTATAGTATATCCTATCCATTCCCTTATTGGAGCTTCATCCTCTACAATTAATACATTTAGCATAAAAACCCTCCTTATTTAGGTAATTTAAATATAACTTTAGTTCCGATTCCCTCTTTGCTACTTACTTCTATTCCATATTCTTTACCATAGTTTAACTGTATTCTCTCGTGAACATTTATCAACCCTACTCTATTTATAGATTCTTTATTATTAAAAACCTTGTCTATTTGGCTACTGCTCATCCCCTTACCATTATCGCTTATTTCTATAAGTATATTTTGATTTTCTATATATCCCTTTATTTTTATTTCACCTTTTCTATTCTCACCTTCCATGCTATAAAAAATTGCATTTTCTACAATTGGTTGTAATATTAATGCTGGAACCATTGTATGTTTTATTTCATTATCTATATCTATATTTACAACAAAACTATCTGGATATCTTATTTTCTGAAGATCCGTATAAGTCTTGATCATTTCTATCTCATCTTCTAGAGAGATTAATTCACTAGCTTTTGGTAATATACTTCTTAAAAGCTTAGAAAACTTATATAACATCTCTTCTGCTTCTTCATTTTTATTCATTGATACAAGAAATCTAACGCCACTTAATGTATTATATAGAAAATGTGGATTAATTTGAGCCTGAAGAAAACTCAATTCTGCAATACGTTTTTGCTTTTCTTTTTCCTTTATCTCTTCTATAGAGTCATCTAGCCATTTAACCATATTATTAAAAGATTCCTCTAAATCACCTATTTCATCATTTCTATCAATTTCAACTTTAACTTTTAAGTTTCCTTTCATTACTTTTTCTATTGTATTTTTTATATTAATTACAGGTTTAGTAACCCAAACAGAAATCTTATATACTACTACTGATGAAACTATTATTACTAAAGCTAAAGTCAAAAGAAACTTTTGTGTTATTTGTTTTATAGGTTGTCTAACTATATGTAATGGTATTTCCTCTATTATAGACCATTCATATCTATCTAATGTATCTATTAACTTCATATAATCTGTATTATCTCTTTTAAATATAGAGTACCATTCTTCTGTTTTTAAATAATCTCCATAATCCAATTCTTTATAGTAATTTTTTCCTATAAGTCTTTTATCTCTTCCTGATATTATATTTCCTTCTTTGTCTATAATATAAATACTTCTTCCATCTTTGATAATTCTATTATATCTATCATATAACATTTTTTCACTTACATCCATTATAAGTACGCCTAAGGTTTCATCTGTAATCAAATCCTTAATTAATCTTCCCATTCTAAATATGCATTTGTACGGACCTATTCCATCTTCATCTTCAAATGTACTTATAAGCACGGTATTTCCATTAGCTTTTACTATTTCATTATACCAGACTTCATTTTTTATGGATTTCATTGTGTACTTATTTTTTGAATAAGTTCCAAAACTAAAACCGTTTTCAGAAATTACATATAGCTCAGGCTTCATATTATATTTTCCATATCTCCATACTTGCTCATTTAATAGACCTTCTACATATTTATCAGCATCTATTGCTTCTTGAGTATTGTTCAAAACATCTTCCTTTTTAATAGATAAAATACTTACTAACTTATTGTCTTCCACAATATTATTACCTATTTCTTCAATATTAGATAAAAGTATTGAAATATTATCTGCTACCTCTTCCAATATTTCATTATTCATTTTCCCTATTTCTATTTGAACTATATTATTAGTATCTTTTATAGACCAAGTTCCTATAATTATTGAAACTACAATTATAAATGTTACTAGTAGTAAACATAATTTTAAAGTTATACTTTTTATTTTCATTATTTAATACCTCAATACTTAAATGTTGATTTATTTAGTTCACAAGTGTTTTTATTATTTATGTAACCGGTAACAAGTAATAAGTCCAAAATATATAATAAACCCGCTACCTGTTACTTTATCTCAAAAACCATGAATTGTACACTATGAACTAAATAAAATTGCTTCGCAATTTATTATTAATTTTACTAAACTTCTATTATCTATGTCTATGATTATTGTAATAATATTTTAATTTTCTAAATTTTCAATTCTAAGAATTAAATAAATTAATTAATATATACTGAAAAATATAAGCTAAGAACATAAAATTCTTAGCTTATTTATATTACACTTTATTTTTTATTTAATGAAGCATTAATTAATCCTATGAATAATGGATGTGGTCTGTTTGGTCTTGATTTTAATTCGGGATGGAATTGTACTGAAACGTACCACGGATGATCCTTCACTTCCACAATCTCAACTAACCTTCCATCCGGGCTTGCTCCTGTAATACTCATGCCTGCATCTGTTATAACTTTTCTAAATTCATTATTAAATTCATATCTATGTCTATGTCTTTCATATATTAATAAATCATTATAAACATTATATGAATTGCTATTTTCATCCAATTTACATGGATATAATCCTAATCTCATAGTTCCCCCTAACTCTTCTATATCCTTTTGATCTGGCATCAAATCTATTACTGGATATTTAGTTTGAGGATCAATTTCAGCGCTATTAGCACCTTCATATCCTAGTACATTTCTTGCGAATTCAATTACCGAACATTGCATTCCTAAACATATTCCAAGGAATGGAACATTATTTTCTCTTGCAAACTTTATAGATTCTATTTTCCCTTCAATTCCTCTATCTCCAAATCCACCTGGGACTAATATTCCATCACAATCTCCTAAAACTTCTTTACTATTATCTCTACTTACATCTTCTGCATTAATCCATTTTATTTCAACTTTGCAGTTATTAGCTAATCCTCCATGATTTAGTGCTTCTACTATTGAAATATATGCATCATGTAATTCAACGTATTTTCCTACTAACGCTATCTTTACACTTTCTTTTAGATTTTTAACCTTATTGACCATTTCTATCCATTCAGTATTGTCTATATCTCTACATCCTAGTTCTAGTTTTTCACAAACTAATCTATCTAATCCCTCTTTATGTAACATTAGTGGTACTTCATATAAATGTTCTGCATCCAAGTTTTGTATAACACATTTAGCTTCTAGATTACAAAACAATCCTATCTTCGATTTTAAATCTTCTGACAATTCCTTTTCTGATCTACAAACAATTATGTCTGGCTGTATTCCTATACTTCTCAATTCTTTAACTGAATGTTGTGTTGGCTTAGTTTTTAATTCTCCTGCTTTACCTAAAAATGGAACCAATGTTACGTGAATAAAGCATACATTTTCTCTACCAACTTCATATTTAATTTGTCTTATCGCTTCAAGAAAGGGTTGTGATTCTATATCTCCAACAGTTCCACCTATTTCTGTAATTACCACATCTACTTCTTTTTCTTTAGACACTCTATAAACTCTTTCTTTTATTGCATTTGTAATATGTGGTATTACTTGAACCGTTCCACCCAAGTATTCCCCTCTTCTTTCTTTAGATATTACTGACCAATATATTCTACCTGTTGTTACGTTATTATTTTGGCTTAAATTTTCATCTATAAATCTCTCATAATGACCTAAATCTAAGTCTGTTTCTGCTCCATCATCAGTAACAAATACTTCTCCATGCTGATATGGACTCATTGTACCTGGATCAACATTTAAATATGGATCAAACTTTTGTATAGAAACCTTAAGTCCTCTATTTTTTAATAACCTTCCTAATGATGCTGCTGTTATTCCTTTTCCTAAAGAAGATACTACTCCTCCTGTTACAAATACATATTTAGTTTTCATAATTTTCCTCCAAAAAAATAAATTTTTTTATTTATTCTCTTGACACTAAGTTCCCTACTTGATATAATCATAATTACCTCACTATTTATGATGGGTTCATAATGTCTAAATTCAATAAGTAGTATAATAACATAAATAAATAAATAAATCTATATATTTTTTATTTATTTATATTATTTTATTTAACCCTTCTTCTATTTTAAAATACATTTCTCTAAATTCTTTATTCACCAATATCTTTTCTTGAGCCTTATTAATATTATAATTTATACTCTTATCACTAATAATTTCTAGCATTTCTTTTACTTTTTCCCTATCTAAGCATTTATAATTTTTCAATAATAATAAAAACATATATTTATTTTCTCTTTTTTTCAACTTTTTATTTATATCACTTGCATCAATTCCTAAATGTGTACATAAAACATTTATAACTATTGCCGTTTTATCTAAATTATTTGTACTACTCATTATATCACCTCTTATTCTTTATATTATTACCAATATTTATGACATATATTCAGACGGCAGTTTATATATAATATTAATTATTCTAATTCTCCTATTAGGATTAAAGTAATTTATATATAAACTTAAAATTAAATACAAAAAAATCCTAGTAAAAAGGAATTTGTTTACCCTTTACTAAGATTAAAATTTTAATTTATTTTTACATTCACCGCCAATTTAGTTGTTATAGGCGGTTGCCCTGCAAGTTCCATTGAATATTTAGCAACGATGTCTCCACCATTTTCATCAATATCCACTTCTAAATACTCAGTATGTATTTGTAAATCCAAAACACCATATGGGGTATTGTATAAAGATATAGATGTTTCTCCTTTTTTAAAGTCCATTTTTGCGCTTGTACTACCTTCCCGCTCAAGTAATAACGCATCATCTAGCATTGTTAATGTAGTTGTTGTACCGCTCATTCCTGATATCTCTGTTTCTTCGTAAATGGCTTTAAAACCATTTTCAGTTACAAGAAATTCTCCAGGTGTTACTACTTCAATTACATCTTGCTCATCTAAGTCATTAAAACTTTTTAATGATATAATTGCTTTTTTCTTCATATTCTGCCTCCATCTACTCTATAATAATTCTTTTAAATCCTCTTATATTTGCTACTACCAATATCTTTTATAATTTCTATATTTTTGAGTTTAGCTTGTCCGATTACATATTTTCAACTTATATATTTTTCTTTATATCATATAGTTTAAATTTATTAATAAAAATTATCAAGTTTTATATTTTTACTTTTATAGTTTATTTCTCCTTATTTCCAAATAATAATTCAATAAATTTAGATTTAAATTTAATATCACTTTTCGATTTTTTATTATCTTTTTCTCTTGTGATATTTTCTTTAATTTTGCCTGATTCTTCTGTAATCTTTTCTTTAATATTATCAGAATCAACAGCTTCTTTAGTTTCATCTACAAAACATAATGGAGGAAACATTACACACCACCAATTTTGTCCTTCTGCATTTCCTATAAGTATTCTATAGGCTTCATACTCTCCTTGCGGAAAAACTAAATCTCCATATACTTTATCTGGAAAATTCTCTTTTGAAAGCATACTTGTTACATTATATGAATATCCATTTTCCTTAATAACATCTTCGGCAATTTTTTCTACTGTAGATTTGTTTTCAATTATAAAATCTCTAGCTTCATTTAAATCCTTGCACTCTTCTAATTGATCTGATACATACTCTATAACTCTATCTCTTACTTTTAACTTTAAATTTTGATCCTCTTCACTATCACTGTTAGCTATTACATGGAATCTTATTATTTTATTTACTATATCCTCATAGACTAACTCGTCATTTTCTTGAAAGACTTGTCCTCCGTAATAACTTGAACAGCCTGTCATATTAATAAATAAAATAACTATAAAAAAACTAATAATAATTCTTTTCATACTATAAACCCCCTTATAGCTAAATTATTGCCAAATTTAGGAGGTTTATACTTATATTTTAAACTGTTCTTGTAATAAATACATCATTATATTTTTCTTTCATTTTTTCAAAACATCTTTGAGCCTTTAACATATCATCAAAAAATGCAAAAACAGTAGGTCCACTCCCACTCATCATAGTTCCTATAGAACCATAATACCTCATTTCTTCTTTTATATTTATGAGGATTTTATGTTTTCTTAATGTTACATTTTCTAATAAATTCTTCATATTACTACATACTAGCCTTAAGTCATCTTTTTCCATAGCTTCAATTATCAAATTTGTATCAGGATGATTTCTAGCTTTTTCAATATTAAATTCCTGATATACACTTCTGGTTGACACTCCAAAAGGAGGTTTAACTAGAACTATAATTTTATCTTTAAAATTCTTTAATTCCGTTACTTTCTCTCCAATCCCTTCACATAATGCAGTTCCCCCCTTAATACAGTAAGGAACATCAGCTCCTAATTTAAGGCCCAATTCCATTAATTCTTCATTTGAAGCATTTACATTAAATAATGAATTCATTATTTTTAAGACGGTTGCTCCATCCGTGCTCCCACCTGCCAAACCTGCACAAACAGGTATGTTTTTCTTTATATATATATATACTCCATCATTTATATTATATTTTTCCTTAAATAATTTAGCTGCTTTATAAGCTAGATTTTTTTCATCAGTGGGTACATATTGTTTGTTACACTTTATAGTAATATCTTCTTTTTGTTTTTCTATTGTAATCTCATCATATAAGTCTATTGATTGCATAATCATTTCTAACAAATGATATCCATCTGCTCTTTTACCTATTATATCTAATGATATATTAATCTTAGCATAAGCCTTACTTCTCATACTTTTATTTCCTTTCACTATAGTACAAATATTTCAAAATAAACTTCAGAGTCTAACTCTGAAGTTTATTTTATTATATATTTTTTTACTTATATAGTAAACTAGGAATATCGAAAGCTTAATTTGAAATACTTTTATCTATATAACTATTCTCATCTTTGTATATAGAAAATTCATTTATTATATTAACTAATGGGGCCATATCTTCAAAAAACATTACTATAGTATCTCCTTTTTGAGAAATATTGAGAGCTTTTATTAATGCTTCTTCTTCTCTTAATACAACTTCATATTTTTTCTTAGTATCTCTTTTTTTCACCCCATCAACTATTAATTGTGCGATTTCCCCTTGTTTTCTGCCTCTTAAATCTTTATCTTCTTTTACTATTATATAATCTAAATGATGTGATGATATTTTACCTATTTCTAATGCCATATCATCACTTCTATCTCCTGGTATTCCAACTATTCCATATAACTTACCTTTATTTATATATTTTACAGCTGAAAGAACAGCATTATATCCATCTATATTATGTCCATAATCTAAAATAACGTTCACTCCATTAACATTATAACAATTAAATCTTCCAGCATTCTTATCTGAGTTTAATAAATAGCTTGTTATTCCATTTTTTATCATGCAATAATCTATTTTCAGTCCCACTAAAGCTCCACATATTGCAAGTATATTCTCAACATTGAACATTAATTTTCCACCTAAGGTAATTGGAACCTCATCTATATTGCATATAGTATGTTTTTTCCCCTCATTAACCACTACTATATTCTTATTTTCTAAATAAACACATATATTACTTAGCTTATTTTGTTTTAGTAACGGATTATTGCTATCCTTACTAAAAAGTATTATATTAGCTTTTATTCTATTTAAAATAGACTTGCTCCAATAATCATCAGCATTTAATACTACATAACCATCTTCTTTAACTGCTTCTCCAACTAAAGATTTTACATAACATAATTCTTCCATAGTATTTATTCCATCAATACCTAGGTGATCTTGTGTTATATTAGTTATTACTGATACATCAGCTAAATCATATGCTAACCCTTTTTTTATCATTCCACCCCTTGCAGTCTCTAAAACTGCCACATCTACATCTTTATTTATTAGTATTGACTTAGCACTTTCAAAGCCTGTATCATCTCCTGAGTCAATACACTCATCGTTTATATATATTCCACTAGTGCTAGTCATCCCCACACAGTATCCCATTTTAGATAAAGTATGACTTATAACTCTTGTAACTGTAGTTTTTCCATTAGTTCCTGTTATTGATATAACCGGTATATTATATGGATTATTGTTGTATAGCATATTTACTATTTCTTTTCCTAAATCTCTCGCAGCTCCTTCACTTGGGGATAAATGCATTCTGAGTCCTGGTGCTGCATTTACCTCCATTACTATACCATTATTATGTATTATAGGCTTCGATATATCTTCTGTGCATATATCTATACCACAAATATCTAGTCCTAGCATCTTAGCTGCCCTTATACATAAATTTATATTTTCATTACATATTTTATCCGTATAATCTACCGCTTCCCCTCCAGTAGATAAATTAGCATTTTTCCTTAAATATAATTTTTCTTTTTCTTTTAAAATATCATTTATTTCTTTACCTTGCTCATTTATATACTTTATAACTTCAGTATCTATCTTAATCTTAGTTAAAGACCTTTCATGATCCTCTCCTCTCTCCGGACTTTCATTTAGCTTATTTATAAGTTCTAATATTGTATTAATTCCATTTCCTTCAATATGCGGAGGTCTTCTAAGCGATACTGCTACTACCTTATAATTAATTACACAAACTCTAAAGTCATTTCCAACATAATATTTTTCTATGATTAAATCCTTAAACTTATCTTTTACAGATTTATATGCAATTAGTAACTCTTTTTCATTTTTTATATTTAATATTACACCTTTTCCTTTATTACCGTATTGGGGTTTTAAAACAACTGGATATCCTATTTCCTCAGCACATTTTAATAAATCTATTATATTTCTAACCTTAAATCCTTGTGCAACAGGAATATTTTGTGTTTTTAAAAGTTCCTTTGTTAACATTTTATCACAAGAAATATCTACAGATACACAACTTGTATTAGTACCTATTGATGACTCTATTATTCTCCCCTGCTTCCCATATCCTATTTGATAAAAGTCTCCATTTCCAAATCTTATAATTGGTAAACCAACCTTTTTAGCATAATCACATATTGCCTTTGTACTTGGTCCAATCATTTCATCTTTTAAAATATTCTTTAAATACTCTATTCTTTCATCATAATTTATTGGAATTTTATCTATTAAAGCATTTATTATATCTATTGCAAGCTTTGCACTTTCAATAGCCACATTTTCGTATAAATATTGATAAATTATATAATAATGATTTCCTTTAACTTCTCTGGACTTTCCATAATGTACATCTATACCAAGTTTATTTTGTATTGCTATAGTTATATGCTCGCATATATGGGCTAAATAAGTTCCTTCAATTAATCTTTTTACAAATCCTCTTTCTTCATCAATTCCGCATCTATGAGTATTCAATTCAGGAATCATATTAATAAGATTATCATTAAAATCTTCTATATCTTTACTTGAAGTTTCACTATATCCTTCTAAATCTACATCCATCCTTATACACATTTTATGAGAATAGATATTTTTCCCTTTAAAGACTTTAGTCTCTATTATTTTCATTTCTACTGTTTTCCTCCTCAAAAGGTAACTTAGTAAGAAGATTAAATCTATCTCCTTCCTTCAATACATGTAAACTAACATTAAACATACTTAATACTTCATCATAATATTGCTCAGATGCATTACTATGAGTTATATTTCTGGCATCTAAAAAATAGACAGCTCCACTTCCTACAACTTGAGCTTCTCCACTGTCTTTAACTACTATAGCAGTATCTTCATCAATTCCAATTCCTAAAACTTCTGGGTTTTGAGCTATACCTGTAAGAAGCCTTCCAATTCTCCCTCTTTGAGCAAAATGTTGATCTATCATTATACCTTTTACTAAGCCTAATCCAGGCGCCATTTTTAAGGTGCATTTTCTTGGAGATTCATCATCTTCTCCTTTAACCACCATAGTATCACTCATAACTGAAGCTCCTGCTGATGTTCCAACTATTATACACCCATCTGAACTTGCTTCTTTAATAGCATCATAAATAGGTGTTCCTCCTATTAGGCTAGTTATTCTTAATTGGTCTCCTCCTGTAAAAAATATAAGTGATGCTTCTTCTACAAGTTTTATATTTTCTTTATTTAAAGAATCTGCTCTTTCTTTTATATTTAATCCTTTTATTTTATTAACTCCTAATTTATTGAATATCCTAGTATATTTTTCTAGTGCTTCCTTTGGATATTCTGTTGCTATTGTAGCTATTAAAATATTATCTTCTTCTTTATTTATTGAACTACAAACTTTTTTTAGAATTTCCTTATCTCCTTCTTTATCTTCTGCTCCTCCAATTATTATTAAGTCGCCTTTAATTTTTTCTGACATTTTCTCACCTCTTATCATGCATTTCTTATTTTATCCAACCTTCCTTAATATTATTCACAAAAGTCCAAATGAAACCTTCTATAATAAAGCATAAAAAAATATAGCGGCTATAGAATAAATTCAAAGAATCTATTCTATAGCCGCTAAAAAATTAGAATAATGCTCTACCTGGTATTATTAATTTATCTCCTGATTTTATGTTTTCATTTCCCTCTAATTCATTTAATCTATTCAATTCATCCATTGTAGTATTATATTTTTTAGCTAAATCCCATAATGTATCATCTTGTCCAACAACATATATAGTTACTGATGATTTCTTTTCTTTAACTTCTGAAGGTCCTTCTATTACATCTGTTACGCATTCTTTTTTCACTTTATAACAAACTTTTATAGTAAGACCAACATTAGCCTTCACTGATATGGAATTACCTTCTATACTTGCATCTATGCTTTCTAAGGAAACTTTAACTAGCGCGTTCATGCCCTTTTTAGCGCCCTTTACATCAGCTGCTGTAATAAATGGAATTTCACCTGTTATAATTCCATATCCTAATTCTTCTCCAGCAACCTTGTAAATTATAGCTGTTTTAACTATACCTTCAACTTTAACTTTATCATCATCAACCATTTTATCTGTTATTATAGGATTTCCCATTACTGATATTATTTGCTCTATTCTTTCATCTGAATTTTTTAATTCAACATTATCTTTTGCTGTAGCTTCTACATTGTTTACTGAATGTATAGCTCCAAATTCTTTCTCATCCTTTGAAATATCAATATTCATAGTAGGTGAATATGCATCTTTTAACATTTCTATCTTGTCTTTAGAATACACCTTAACGTTTCCTCTTATTACAAATTCTACATCTACTACTCTATTTTCCCCTAAATCATCTAAATTAATTGCATATTGTTGATCCTTAATATTAAGATTTAATGAGCTAATCATATCTCCTGAAATTCCTAGCATTTCTTCTTCTTTTGAAAGATAGACATCATCTTGCAATGTTATAAGCTCTTTATTTTCTTTGCCTTTATATAAAATTTCTATTTTACAATAGCAGCCTATATATACTTTATCTTCTACAAGTTTTATTTCCTTCTTATGAACATTCATAGAGCACTTCAATATTTCTTCTATTTCTGGTTTATCCATTGTTACCTTAAGCATAGATTTGCCCATTAAATCTATCTCTTTTTCTCCCTTTACACTATTCAACATTTCATCTTTCTTCTTGATTTGTATATCTTCCTTACCTTCAATATCTTTTACATATTCAAATTCGCCATTTTTATACATTTCCCATTTTAATGTAAGAACTCCATCAATGCCTACTTTTCTTTCATTCATCCAATTAGCTTCAATATGTTCTATCTCACACTCAACATCGCATATTATATTATGTTCATCACTATTAAGATCAAGATAGTTAGCGAATTTATCAGTAAAAATAACTGAATGTATTTTATTTGTTGGTGAATCTGTTATGACTTCATCTTTAGGTAAATAAAATACTATATAAACTAGCTGACCTTCTACCATAACCTTATCACCAAGTACTTCTTTATTTGTTATAGTAGCTTTAGAATCTACTCCTAATACCTCTTTCATATCAGGATATTGTGAATCTCTTATTAAGTATTCTCCCTTTAGTACATGATTAGTTGAATTTTCCCTAAGTAATTGTTCATACCGAACCACTTCTTTTATTACATCTATCTGTGACATATAACCCCTCCCATACAATACCTATTACTAAATATATTTCTAACTGTATATATTTATTCATATTACTTTGGAATGTTTCTAAAATAAAAAGTTTAAATTTCAACAAATTTATTACTCTTATTTACAATATAGGATTTAATATCTAAAAAAATGTCGAATTTTAATTATCATTTAAAGTTTTTTGTGTTTTTTTTAAATAATATGTTGACATACAATAAAATATGTCGTATTATAAAGAAGGTTATTGACCATATAACCTCTCATAAATTCTCAATACCCTTTTATACCATAGTTGAAAGATGGAAACCCACCATCTTTCTTTTTTTTATAAAACTACAAAAAAATATAGAGCCTCGTTTTTTCGAAGCCCTATTCTCTATAAAGCAAAATATAACTGTACTGTCTTTGTTAATACATCTGAATAGCTGTATGTTACCGTCCTTTGAATATCATTTTCTAGCCTTACTACAAAAATGCTTGGATGAGCACTTTCTATAACTCCGTTGTTTACTAGGATCTTTTTTCTTCCACCGTTTGCCTTTAGAGTTACTTTATCTCCTATATGATCTTCTATATCCCTCTTTATAGCGGCGATAGTCTTTACTTTTTCCACATAAACACCTTCTTTCTCCTTATATTATACTCTCAAACCCACTTTTTGTCAAGTAAAATTTATATTTTATCACCTTTAATATAAGATGTCAATGTAAACTTTTACCTTTTTAACGCTATAATATACATTTATTATTATACCTATATATTGTTTTTTTATACATTTTGTTTATATATTTAATAAATTAGTAACATTTGTAGAATTTTGCAAAGAAATTTATTCAGTTCACAGCGCACAATTGACGGTTCCCAGTTTATGATGAAACCACTTCGTAGTTTCTGAATTTTAAGTTATTTTAACTCCTTTATTTTTGATATAACAATTTCTTAATTCAGCAGAGCTGAATTATTTACATAACTATGAACCGTCCCTTATTAACTGTGAACTAAAAATCTTAATTACCAATTTATATATACGGTGATCTCGGATATCCTTCTCTATATTTTCCTCTTGTTTGTAAACCACCTATTCCCTTTGTCCCTGTTATTGTATTATCTATAACATCTGTTATAGATACCACCTTATCTATTCTAGTATAGGCTATTTTTTCACATACAAATACAGGATCTAAACAGTGAATTAATACCCTATTAGGTGAACTTGCAAAATTAGCACCTGCATCTAACATACATTCATAACAACTTTGGCAGGCACCTGCAAAGATAACTAACTCATCATAACTTGAGTTATAATTTCTTAAAGCTTTAACAGCATCTATATAATATCTTGAATTTCTATAATTGTCTAAGTTTAAAAAATCATCTGTTATTCTTAAAACACTATCGTGCCCAGTTAAAACTACTATATCTGGCTTTATTTCTTTAACTAAATCAACTATAACCTCTGGTTGATTTTTTTCTGGTACAGCCCTTCCTACTGCCTCTAAAGACAACTGTTTATAAACTTTAAGGCACATTTCTAAATATTCTTTATCACCATCTATATGCAATATTTTCCCTGGCCTTCCAAACATTAATTCTTTATTTTGTTGTGCTTTAGAGGACTTACTCCCCCTTGATAAACTACCTATTTTGCTAAGAGCTTCAGTATCCCCTCTCATAGATACAGCCTTCTTTATTGCCTCATCCACTCTTGTATTTAATATTTTTTCTTTTGTTCCTACATATTGCCCATCAACCTCTTCTAAATCCTCTTTTTGAGAATCTGCTATTATTCTAATACTAATTCCTTTTAGCACATAAATAGGATTTCCATTTTCGTCTTCCTTAATATCTATTATTCTAAAGGTAATATCTTTATCATAGGATTTCCTAACTACTAAATCACCTATTTCCATTTTTCCCTCTTAGTTAATTATTTTATATTATCTTATGTCGAATTTTAATCATTTGTACATAAAAAAAGGTCATATGTAATTTTTCTTATTCAGTCGTTCCACTCTAAGTCAACGTAAACTTATATATCACCTTTCGCAAGATAGAAGAATAAAAAAAGTGCTCATAGCACTTTTTTTATTCTAAATTATATACATTTTTAAATTCTTCTAAAAACTTTAACATAGATTCTTGCTCATTTATTATTGATTCAATTTTGTTTCCAAAAGTATTTTGTCCCCAGTTGACCTCATTATAATAATATCTATTAGCAAGCCTCCAATACCGTTGAGGAAATTGTAGGTATGCATATAGAACTTTATATTCACTATCTAAAAATGGTGAAACATCATTGTATGACTCTATTATTGCTTTAGCAAAATTTATATCCCAGTCTACTCTCTTTAAAACCTTTATCATAAAATTGGATATATCAAATGTTCTTACTTCTCTTTTGCAATAATCAAAATCAATTACATTGCAATCATTGTTTCCATCTAAAATTATATTGTGATAGGTAAAATCATGATGGCAAAAACTTTTTTCATTTTCTGCTATCTCACATAATTTCATATATTCTGATTCTTCTAAAGTTTTTAAAGCTTTTTTACCTATTTCTTTATAAAACTCCATTGATTTTAAATATAGTAAATCAAAATTATTTTTATTATTTTTCTTCCTTACCATATCCCTCATTTTATCAAAGGATTTTATCCTTTTATTCATAAGGTGAGTCCATCTACCTAAATCACTTTTTAGTTTAGAATTTTCTGGAGGGTCATATCCTTTTGATGCTTCATGCAGTCTAGCAAGAGTTCTTGCTGCTAATTTCACCTCTTCTATATTATGAAAATCACATTCTCTGCCATCTATCCATTCTGATAATGTATAAAGATCTTCATTAACTAGAGCGTATGGCTCTCCATCTATGTTTAAAAAATACTTATCTACCCCTTTAAACCCATTGTTTATCAGATGTTCCTTAGCTCCATAAACAAATAATAGCTTTTGAGGGCCATAATTTATCTTCTTTAAACATCTTTCTCCCTTATTAGTTTTTAAATAATATACTCCTTTATTTGCTTTTAAAACTTCAATTTTAACGTTAAATTGTCTTTCTATTTCAAATTCTCTCATCATAACTCTCACCCCCTTTATATTTATATGACTATATGTATTCTTTTATTAACATTTTATTCCTATCTTTAATATAATAAATTAAAAACAATATGAAAGGATTAAATCATGAAGATAGGCATAGATGGCAGAGCTGCAAAATGGTATAGAGGAACTGGAATTGGCACATATACTTATCAACTCATAAATAGTATAAACAAAGTTGATAAACTTAATGACTACTTAGTTTTTCTACCTGAAAACTCAGCTCTAGATTTAAGTGGCAATTTTAATGTTGAATCAGTTAAGGCCTCTTCGAATTCTAGTTTTTGGGATGAAGTTAGAATTCCTAATATTTTAGATGATACTAATATAGATATCTATCATGTCCCTCAGAATGGCGTTGGTCTTTCCACTAGTATAAATTGTCATAAAACCATTACTTTGCATGATATAATCCCATTGAGAATGCCAGAAACCGTTAGTGATCGTTATTTATATATATTTAACAACGAACTTCCTAAGATAATAAATAGTTGTGATGGTATTTTAACAGTTTCTGAATTTTCAAAGCAAGATATATCAAAAGAATTTAATTTTCCTAAGGATAAAATTTTTGTTACTCATCTTGCTGCTGAGGATATATATAGACCTTTGAATAAGCGTCAATGCAAAAAAATTATTGAAGACGAATATAGTATAGAAGATGATTTTATATTATATGTAGGTGGCTTTAGTCCTAGAAAAAATATAGTAGGTTTAATAGAATCATTTTCTCGTCTTCCTAAAAATGCAAAAAGAAATCTTAAGCTAGTTATAACAGGGAAAAAAGGTATTTCATATGATATTTATAAAAAACGTACTATAGATCTTAATATTGAAAATGATGTTATTTTTACAGATTTCATTCCTCTTGAGAAATTACCTATTTTTTATAATGCATGTGAATTATTAGCGTATCCATCATTTTACGAAGGATTTGGTTTACCTCCATTAGAGGCAATGGCTTGTGGTACTCCCGTAATAACTTCTAATGTGACATCACTTCCTGAGATCTGTTATGATTCCGCTTTATTAATTAATCCTTATAGTATAGATGAATTAACCTGTGCTATAGATAGAGTTTTAAATGACAATTCTCTTAGGTTAAATATGATTAGTCAAGGAATAATAAAAAGTTCTAATTACTCATGGAATATAACTGCTAAATCAACTCTAACAGCTTATGAAAAAATTATACAAAATTGATATAGGAAAAATAAAAGGACATCTATTTAATTAATAGTGATGTCCTTTTATTTATTTAGTAGAAATATTGATTCATTTCTACTATAAAATTTTCTATAAGGTCTTTTCTATAATTCTCGTTACTTATTTTATCATTCAGTCTATTTAGAAATACTTCATAATCCCATTTTTTTTGCTTATAATAGTAATCTCTGACTATTGTAACAAAATCTCTTGGAAAACTTATTATTGAATATATAAGTTTTATTTCTTGTTTGCTTAATTTTTCTATTGAATTATAAGAATCTAATACTAGTTTAAATTTACTAATATCATAATAACTATTTTTTATTACTCTTATAACATAATTAGCTACATCTACAGCTCTAGTATCTATTTTACAATAATCAAAATCTATTATCTTCACTCTATCCCCATCAATAATAAAATTATGGTGCGCTAAATCGTTATGACATAAAACTCTTTTATTAAAATCTTCAAGCATTGAATTATATTCACACATAGCTAAAAGTTCTATAGCCTTTTGTATTTGATATATATTATTATCAACGTTTTCTAAGAATATTTTATCGAATTCATCTTTATGTCTGAATCTTTTTACATATTCTTTAATATTATCCAAATCTTCTTTAGCTTTATTAAATTGATAGGGTAAGTATTCGCCTAAGTTTCCTTTTACTATATCTCCATTAAGCTTATTAAATATACCCTTTGATGCCTTATGCATATTTGCTATGCTTTTAGCACACATCTCAATTTCTATAGGATTAGTAAATGTAGCTTCTCTTCCTTCTATCATATCTAGCAATACATAAGTATTTTCCCTAAAATGATGAACTATTTTACCATCTTTATTTACATAATAACTAAGAACATCATTATATTCTTTATATATATAATTTAAAGCTTCATTTATAAATAATATTCTTTCTTCACTTGAATCTGTAAGCTTTAATATTTTCTTACCTTCATTTGTCAATAAAACAAAAACTTTTCTTAATGGTATTATATCTCCAATTTCTAGAGATAACTTTGCAAAAAATTCTTCACTTAAATCATACTTACATAATATATCTCTATCAATATATCTAAATTTATTCATCTTCAAACTCCCCCACTAAATTAATAAACATCTACTATCCATTTTTCTTGCCTTATATAGACTTTCTATAATTTCCTCTTCTTTTAAATTTAATTTTCCTAATATATATCTCTCCATAATCTTAAATTCTTCATTTGGATATGCACTTAATGACCTTAAATATTCCTTACTATCTTCTTCTAAATTTGATTTAGTAACATAAAAATTTATTATCTCTTCTATATCTATATTTGTGTCTTTCCTCTTTATTTTCTTTATATATGAATATATATCATGTTCCTTAATGTTATATGTTAAATATTTTATTGTTCCTATAAAAATTTTATTATCTCTAGATACAATTAAATTATTCTCATCAACTCTACCTAAACAAACTTCATAGTTTTTCATACTTCTCTCAATTAAACTTCTATAATTACTTGAGTATAAGTTGTTTAAAGCTTTTTTACCCTTATTTAATAGATATTCACCATTCTTTATTAAATAGAAATCAATTAAATTTAAGTGACTTTTATTTTCTATTTCTTTAAGATACCTCCCTAGTAAAATTATTTGAGAATTATAATTATTAATTTCTCTCCCAATAGATCCTCCGATTCTAGGTAATAAATTTTCTTTATAAGAATTAACTTTACTTTGAAATAGAACTATATTTTCAATTTGAGTAAATATACTTTCCCAATTCTTATCTATTGTTTTGCTTACTTTTTCATTTAATATATAAATCTCTCTTTCTTCTAAATATGATTTTAGTTCAAATTTTCCCATCTTATCACCTCTATCAAAAAAAGCTATCAACAAACTTTTCTCTATTATTCCTATCCCTTAGGTATTTATTAAGCTTATTAACTAAAAATTCTTCTCCCCAAGGCTGCTGTTCCCAATAGTATTGAAGTCCAATTTGCCAAAATCCTTGTGGGAATCTAATAAACCCTTTTATAAGTTCTAGTTCATCATCATATATTGAATGAGTTTTAGAGTAACTATCTAACACCAAGGTGGCTCTGGCATTACTCCAATTTCCATCTTTCATACTTCTAATTAGTAGTGATGATAAATCATGTATATGGGAATCTAATATGCAATAATCAAAATCTATTATATTTAAATTCCCACTTTTATCTATTAATACATTGTGATTAGCATAATCATGGTGACAAAATCCCCTTTTCATGACTTCTCTATCCATAACTTCTATATATTTATTTAATTTTAATTCCTCTATTGATTTCCTTCCCCTTTGTAATTCATCTTCTATAGCCTCTAGATATATTTCATCAAATATAGATCTATATGCTTTTTGATAAATCCTTTTTTTAAAATCTAATATTTCTTCACATCTTGTTTCAAAAACCTTTATCCATGAATACCAAGCTATTCTTGGCTTCATACTTCTACTAACTGTAAATCCCTCACTACATTTATGAAGCTCTCCTAATTTGGCTGCTGCCAACTCTAGTTCATGCAAGTTTTTATAATTACAATTTCTACAATCTATCCATTTATTTAAATATGCATAACAATTACCAAGCTTTATATATCCAGAATTATCTTTAGTTTCTATAATTGTGGGGATCTTATTAAATCCACGTTTTTGTAAATGATTAATAGCTGAAAATATAAAATAAAAATGAGAAAATTGATATTTAATAACTTTAATACCATAATCCTCATCCTCAGTTCTAATCTTATAGCTATTTTTGATCTTTTCTATACTTAATATATTTAAAGAATACTTAGATTCAATTTCTTTCTTTATATATGAAATATCCATAGAATTCTCCTTAAGACTTATTCTATGTCATTATATGAAAATATATATTTTATTGTGTTTATTATCACAGAATTAAATTATTAATAATATTTTGTTATATAAATAAAAAATCCTAATATTTATAATATATAGGATAATTTTAGGAGGATTAGTATGAAAATATCTATAGATGCAAGAGGTATAAACTTATATAATGGTACTGGTATTGGTACTTATACCGAAAACCTTGTTATTGAACTTCTTAATATAGATAAACAAAATGAATACTCATTATTTTGGACAGGAACTGATTATGAAAGATTTAAAAAAGACAATAGTAAAATAATTTTCACCTCTAAAAAGCATGGTGGATTTTACGAAAATTATTATTTTCCTAATTTTATAAATAATAATAATATTGATATCCATCATATTCCACAAAACGGAATTGGCCTTTGTGATAATTATAAAAATAATTGTATAGTAACTATACATGATCTAATTCCATATATTTTACCAGATACAACTGGCAGGAGATATCTTGAAAGATTTTTAAAAAATATGCCTTCTATAATAGATACCGCCAAAGGAATTCTTACTGTTTCTGAATATTCTAAGAAGGATATTTTAAAATTTTTTAATCATATACCTGAAGAAAAGGTTTTTGTTACGCCTTTAGCTGCTAATTCAAATTTTAAACCTTTAGATAAAAACTACTGCAAAAATTATATTAAGGAAAAGTTTAATTTAAATACTCCTTATATATTATACATAGGTGGATTTAGTGTACGTAAAAACGCTAAAGAACTTATCTTAGCTTTTGATAAAATTTTTAAAGACCTTAAAGAGCCACATACATTGCTTTTAGCTGGATCTCTTAAAGATGAAGGTATGAAACTTGCTCAAATGGTAGAAAATTTACCTAATAAAAATAATATAATTTTTACTGGATTTATTGAAGACTCTCTTCTTCCGGTTTTATATAACGGAGCTGAAGCTTTTGTATATCCTTCTTTCTACGAAGGTTTTGGGCTTCCACCTTTAGAAGCTATGAGCTGCATGACTCCAGTCATAACCTCAAATGTTACCTCTATTCCTGAAGTTGCTGGAGATGCTTGTATATTAATAGATCCTTCTAGAAGGCAAGATCTAGAAGAATCCTTAGTAAATTTATTGAATAATAACAGTTTAAAAGAAACCTTATCAAAAAAGGGGTATGAAAGAAGTCTTAAATTTTCTTGGAGGGAAACAGCAATTAAAACTCTGTCTGCCTATGAGAAAATATATCAACTCTAATTATATAAATCGTATATTATATAATTAAATTTATTATAATTCTTTATTTTAGGAGCCCTTTCAACTATATTACTTAATATTAAGAAGGGGCTACTTCCTTCCAAAATTTTATTACTTTTATCTTCATACTTTATTCTTAAAGAATATAATGAACTAGGTACAAAATTATAATTTAATAACTCTTTAGATAATAACTCCTTATGAGTTGCTGAATAAGCAATAAAACTTTTGATAACTTCTTTATTATCATCAACTTTTAAAGCCACTAAATTTTCTCCACCTAAATCATAAAACCTATTTTCACCAATATTAAAGCTTGGAGGATTCTTACACTCCCACTCTCCATTTATTTCATTTGTATTTATATCTTTATAAAAATCTATAGAAGCTATTCTACAAATATAATTATTGTCATTTATAAAGTTATTATTATATACCTCATTTATAGTATCTTTGATTTCTGCTTCAGAATACTCTTTACTTTCTAAATCAACTAATTGCGCAGTTATTAAAAGATTTATATTATCTTTATCCTTGCTTGAAAAGATATTTATTTCTCCATTGCTTTTATTATATATATCTTTTCCTATACTTATTAACTCACTCCATGTGTTTATATCTTCTACTTTATACCCATAAGTCTTTAAAATATCACTTCTTAAAAATAAGCCTATAGGATTAGATGTAAATGGAACTGCATTATAATTTTTATTTATTATAACTTCTTGAAGTCTACTTTCATTAAAATTTTTACTGTAGGTTTCAATTATTTCTTTATTTTCTTCTTTAAAATTCAACTTATCCTTAATTTTATTTAATTCTATAAAATCTAAATAAACTATATTGGGTAAATCTTTAGAATCTGTATTTGAAATCTTTTCTAAATAATTTCCATCATTTATTTTAACAACTTGCACTTTAACCTTTTTATTGTTTTCTTCAAACTCTTTTGCAATAGAAGTAAAATATGAATAGTACTTCTCTTCTGACCATATAACTATATTTCCCTTTAACATTCCATTACTTGGTTTGGCAAAAAACATATTAATGGTTATTATAATAAATATAGCTATTAATAAATATATTATTAATTTCTTTCTTATTTTCATATCAATCACATCCTCATATATATAATAAAATTATACACTATCAAATAGCTTTATTGCATAAATTGTAGTAAATATCCAAACTTAACTAAATTATTGTTAAGAATTATATTATTAAATATATATAATATCAAATAATTTTGATTTTTCTATATTATTATACTATAATATTTAAACATATAGATTATTAGATAGGAGACTATTATGCATATAGATAGTTTAAATTATTTTTTTAAGGTTGCTAAATCAAAAAGTATTTCAACAGTAGCTAAAAATACTCATATATCACAATCTGCACTAAGTCAACAAATACTTAAACTAGAAGATAAATTAAATGTAAAATTATTAAATAGAAGTAATAAAGGTGTTACTCTAACTCCAGAAGGAGAAATTTTATTTAAATATTGCGAATCTATTCTTAGTTCTTATAATAAAATGCAAGAAGAATTATCTAATTCGATTCATAAAAAGACATTTATATCAATTGAAGCTGTTGAATCTATAAGCTTAACTATTTTGCCAGCTTTAGTTTCTAAGCTAAAAAAGGTATATAATTCATATACTATAAATCTTAATACTATAGATTGTTGTTCTAATTTAAATTTATTAAATAATATTTGTGATGTTTATATATGCTATAGAAAACCAGAACGTAATGATAGTATTGTTACAAAACAACTAGGAAATGATGAAATAGTTTTAGTTGCAGATAAAAACTTTCAAATCAATAGTATAAAAAAAGAGCAACTTTTTGAATTGCCCTTAATTTTAGCTTCAGATAAAAACTGCTTAAAACGTTTTTTATGTTCAGAATTAAATTGTGATGAAAATGATTTAGATAACTCAAACATTCTCTATAGAACTAATTCTTATTTTTCTGCACTAAATGGAGTTTTATCAACTAAAGCTGTTACATTTATACCAATGAGTATGTATAACAACTATTGTTCTACTACTAATATAAAAAGGATTAAAATAGAAGACTTTTCTCTATCAATTCCAATTTATATAAATTATTCTGAAGCCTTTTATAAAACTAATTCTGATTTTATAAAATCATTAAAAAATATGTTAAAAGGATACTTAGTTTAAGTATCCTTTTAATATGTTCTTAACAACAACCATTCCGCTATATCTCTTAAAATATACTTATATTCATTTTCTGGAAGCCTATCTATTCCTTTAAAACATTTCTTCATATACTTTTCTGCTAATTCCTTAGCGTTTTCTATTCCATTATTTTTCTTAACTAACTCTATTATTTTACTTACTTCTTCTTCTGTATAAAAATCCTTAGCCAGAATATTATCGAAAGCATTTTTATCTTTTTTGTAAGCATAAATTAATGGAAGTGTGTATATACCTTGTTTTAAATCATTTGCTGCAGACTTTTTAATACTTTCATCATTTCCTTCGTAATCTAATATATCATCTATTATTTGAAAAGCCATACCTAAATTATGCCCTATATTTCTAAGCTCTCTACTAATCTTTGTGTTTGCATTACATTCTGCTGCTCCCAGGTATAATGAAATTGAGAATAATTCAGCTGTTTTACCTGATATTCTGCTTAAGTAATCTTTAACAGATAAATTCATTGAAAATCTAGAATTTAATTGATTTACTTCACCCATACATATTTTAGACATTGCTCTTGAATCAACTTTTATAGCTTGTAATGAAGCATTTGTTGCTAGGATTTTAAAGCATACGCAAAAAAGATAATCACCTATGTAAACGGCATAATCCTTTCCATATTTAGATTGAATAGTTTCTTGACCTCTTCTAAGTTTTGAATCATCTATTACATCATCATGTACTAATGTAGCCATATGTAACATTTCAATTACTGCAGCTGTTGGAATAGATTTTTCTCGATCATACTCTCCAAACTTTGATCCTATTAAAACAAAAGCTGGTCTCAATAACTTACCACCAGATTCTATTAGCTCTATTATTGAATTCTCAATTTTCTTGTCTTTGCATTTAACATTACTTTTCATAAGATTCAATACATCAACAAGTTCTTGCTTTATCTCAGGATACTTATTCCAAATTTTGTCCATTATAATCCACCTTCTTAGTGATAATCTAAATCATAAATTTAGTATTTTCACCTTGTTAATATATATGTTTCAATTAATAATTTAAATGATAAATATACTACAAGTATATTTATCTTTTTATATTATCTAAACATTGGTAACTTCCTTAAATGTGCTACTACATAGTTTGCAGTTATACCAATAAAAATCCCAGTAATAATTCCTACAGTTGATAATATAGGTAAATATAGCATAACTCCTATATTTTTAACTATTAAAGAAGCTATTAATAATTGCCCAACATTATGAAATATTGCTCCTGCCGAGCTTACACCTATGATACTAACCTTATCTTTAAATAAATCTTTTACAATAGTCATTGCACCAAAACTTAAAATTCCACCTGTTGCGCTATACATAAAAGATGATAAGTTACCACCGAACATTGTTGATAATGTAAGTCTTAAGAATAATACTAAAAAAGCATCTTTCTTGCTGTCTAACGTATATAAAGCAATAACAGTAATTAAATTCGCTAATCCTAATTTAGCACCTGGTGTTACAAATGGGACAGGAATCATTCGCTCAACAATATGTAAAACTAAGGCTTGAGCCACTAATAATCCTATATATACTATTTTATTAGTTTTTTTCATAGCTCCTCCTTAATAAGATAGTATAACATCATCTTCACTCGTTCCTTTTATTTGTATCATGACTTTATGAGGAAGACATACTAAACTTTGCCCAGGTTTCTCTATATAATCTGGATTCATGCATACCTTATCTGGGCAGTCTGCTTCTATTATACCTATTTTGTTATCCTTTATCTTTATAATATTTATTCCTTCTTTAGTTTTTATTTCTATAGTTTTTTCACCCTTATTTTCTGATAAAGGTATTGTTTTATACAATTTTCCCGAAACTGTTATTTCTGCATATGTATTGTTAAACCCTTTTCCTACTGATGCTCCTAAAATAATTTCTGGTAAAAAGGATAATAACATTAATACTGCTATTATAACAAAATCTAGTTTTTTAAACATAAAATTATCATCTCCATTATAAATAATTGGATGAATTCACAATTTATATATACATATATATATAAGGTAGAGCAAAAACCCTACCTTATATAATTATTATGCAATATGGAAATTATATCCTACCTTAATTTCTATACATTTTTATAAGTTGGTTGCTTCTTTCCGTGCCAGAAATTATCCGCAAGCCTAGTAATCCATGGCATTATATAATAATCTAATCCAAATACTCTACCTGCACCACCCATTAATGCAATTGAGCCAAAGAAATACCAAAGTATATCCCAACCAGCCATAGCACATAAAATAAAGTTTACTACCATACCTGCTGAAACAGCACTAAATATAAATGTAAATAATCCTGCTATTAAACATAATCCCATTCCTATTTCCATTAATACAACAATTCTTTGGAACCATACAGCTACTTCTGGATTTGGCATCATTATTTGCATTATTGATGCATACCAGCCTGGAATTTCCTTAATAATTGGAGTAGCCCATTCTGTTGCTGCTTCTGCATTTGAAGCTCCTGTTGCTGCTGATGCACCTGATGTTGCATCTTGTAACCAAGTAAATGGCATCTTAACGTTACCTGCTTTAGTCCAACTATCAGCACCAATAGTTATTGCCTTAAAGAAATCGCTTATGCTATCAGCTTTCCACATAGCATCCCATGTGCCTTCACCTAATAGCTTCTTTATTCCTTCTATTAACCATAAGCATCCGATATATAATCTTAAAGGTACTAACCATAATCTATTTGCTTTAGATGATACATGACCTCTCATTACAGATCTTCTATCTTCCATTGTAAAGAATTCATGTTGTAAATAATTATATACAGCGTTAATATTATTTACTCCCCATAGGTAATACATATTAACAAAATGTTTCATTATCATTGCAAAGAATCCTGATAATTTCATTCCCATTAAGTTAGCAACGCAATATCTTCCACCAATTGAAACCATAAATCCATGGTACTTACCTTGGAATTTTTCCATTTCTTTATTTTCTATTGAAGCAATTATATTTTTAACTGCTGTATTAGCTGTTTGTTCTGCTGCTTCAACTATTTGTGGAGTACCCTTACCAGCTTCTTCTTCAAAATAAGCCATATCTCCAACAACAAATACGTCTTTCTTCCCTACAGCTTGCATATATTCATTAGTTTGTAATCTTCCTGCTCTAGCTGTTTCTAGTCCATATTCCTTAGCATCTTGGTTTGCTTGTATTCCACAAGTCCATATTAATGTTTTTGTCTTTATTTCTTTTCCACTCTTAAGTACTATTTTATCAGCAGCTACTTCTGTAATAGGAGAATTCTTTAATATCTCCATTCCATGCTTAGCCATATATCTTTCTGCTTTATCAGCTTGCTTTCTATCTAACATATTTAAGATAGTTCCCATAGCTTCAACAACTTTTAAAGTAACTTCACTTTCATCAACATTATGTTCTTTTGATAATTTAGTTTTCCACTCTAAAAGTTCTCCTGCCATTTCTATGCCAGTAAAACCTGATCCAGCTACTATAAAAGTAAGCATTTCTTTTCTTTTAGCTGCATCTCTTTCTAAGCTTGCTTTAGCAAACATATCTTGTATATGCTTTCTTATTTTTAAAGCATCTTCAAATGACCATAAAGTAAATCCATTTTCTTTTACTCCTGGTACTCCAAAAAATGCTGGTTCACTACCAGTTCCAATTACTAAGTAGTCATATGAATATTCTCCACATTTAGTCTTTACTACCTTTTTATCTGTATCTACATTTTCTATAAGATCTGTAACTAAATTAACTTTTGATTTCCCAAAAATTTTAGATAGTTCAACTTGTACAGATTCAGGATGAACTCTCCCCCCAGCAACTTCATGTAATTCGGTCATTAAAGTATGGAATGGATTTTTATCTATTAATGTAATTTCCACATCGTTATTTTTCTTATATTTCTTTGCTAATTTCTTAGCAGCATGAACACCACCGTATCCAGCACCAAGAACAAGTATCTTATTTTTTGACATGTTACACCCTTCCCTTCATTATAAATAATTCTAAAATAGCATATTTAATTCTATACACTATTTTAATATATGTCTATATACATCGCATTATTTTTTTGTGGCTTTTTTAACAATTTTTTCTCTTTAAATAATCTGAAAATTCTTCTTCATCCCTTATAATATCATGTTTTTACTCTATTGTCTATTTTTTAACACGATAATTTTTACTTATACACCATAAGAAAATCGAATATCAAACTAAATTATTATTGTGTATAATAATTTAGTAGTTTAAAGTACTTATTTAATATTTAAATATGTTTAAGGGGGATTTTATTATGAAATCAAAAAGAATTTTAAGTTTAGTAGCTGTTGCTGCATTAGCTACTACAGTATTTGTTGGATGTGGAAGCAAAGATGCTGCTACTGATACAGCTAAGGAAACTGGATTAAAGGCTGGTACATACAAAGCTGAATCAGAAAAAGATGAAAGAGGTTATGTTGCATCTATAGAAATCGAAGTTAAAGATGGAAAAATAGCTACAGTTAAATATGATGAAAAAGGTGATAAAGGCAGTAAGTTAGACGATGCTGACTACAACACTAACATGAAAGCTAAGAGTGGTACTAATCCAATCGAAGTTTATCCTAAATTAGAAGCTGCTTTAGTTGAAAAGCAAGATGCTTCTAAAATTGATGTAATAACTGGTGCTACTCACTCAGTTGATTCATTCAAAGCTTTAGCTGAAAAAGCTTTAGAAGGTGCTAAATAACATCACCTATAAAAGGATTTTAGGTTTTTTAGCCTAAAGTCCTTTTTATTTATAACTTTTTTACCTATAATAGATATTGACATATTATTTAGGAGGATTATATTATATGAAAAAACATTTTAAGATTCTTACTTCTTCCCTTTTGTTAATTTTTTTTCTCAGTATTTTGACTGGTTGTTCAAAAGATAACAAAGTAACTGAACCTATTTCTAGGACTGAATTAATGATGGGAACAGTAGTAAGTGTCTCCCTTTATGATAGCAGTGATGAGAAAATATTAGATAAAGTATTTGATAAAGTAAAAGAATTAGAAAATAATTTAAGCATAAACGAAAATGGTACATTAGTAGATAAGATTAATGAATCTGCTGGAGTTCAACCAGTAAAAGTCGATGATGATACATATAAAGTTATAAAACAAGGAATAGAATATTCCAAGATATCTAATGGGTTCTTTGATATTACCATAGGGCCTTTAGTTAAGCTTTGGAGTATCGGACTACCAGAAGCTAAAGTTCCTACTCAAGATGAAATTAATTCAAAGTTACCTCTAATAGGATTTAATGATGTTGAGTTTAACGATGATGATAAGACAGTATTTTTAAAGAGAAATGGCATGATGCTAGATCTTGGAGGAGTTGCAAAAGGATTTACTGCTGATGTTATATCTGACATCCTTACAAATGAAGGAGTTAAAAGTGCTATAATTGATTTAGGTGGAAATATTTTTGCTCATGGTGAAAAAGTTAATGGTGGTAATTGGAATATAGGAATTCAAAATCCTTTCTCTGATCGTGGGGATATAGTTGGAACTATTACTGTAAAAAACAAATCCATAGTTACATCTGGAATATATGAAAGATATATTGAAAAGGACGGTATTAAATATCATCATATTCTAAATCCTAAAACAGGTTATCCTTATGATAATGAAGTTGCCGGATTAACTATAATAAGTGATACATCTACCGATGGTGACGGATTTTCTACATCAGTCTTCTCAATGGGTGTTGAAAAGGGCATCGAATTTGTTCATAATCTAGATGGTATAGATGCTATCTTTGTAACAAAAGATAATAAAGTTTATATAACCGATGGAATAAGAGATATTTTTAAATTAACAAATACAGATTTTACTTTAGCCAATTAATTTAAAAGGAGCTGTCGCACAATTATCAATTCCTAATTGGAATTCCTATGTGACAGCCCTTTATTATTTAGTTTAATAGCAATAATTACTCCTATGATTCCTGATATTAATTTTACTAATATATAAATTAGAATAACTTCTTTTGCTTCTATAGAAACATATCCTAGTTGTCCACCAAATACATATGCACCACCTACTGAAAAAGCTGAGCATATTAATTTCCCTCTATCATCTAGTTCATCAAAATTAGTAAATATTATTACTGCTGAAGCTAAACTCCCAATAAGAGATGTAACAGATATTGAATTAATATGTAATACATTTCCTAACATGCTTATTTCCTTTTTTAATACTCTTCCTATTACCTCTAACATAACATTAGCACCACCCAAGAAAATAGCTATCTTTCCAACTATGGTTAATATCTCTTCCAAAGGAAGTAGATTTTCTACTATTTCTATTCCTGTTATGGATGTAAAACCTTGCAATCCCAACCCTATAACCCCTATCATAACTATTATTTTAGCTATATATTTAAAAAATGATATCATAGCATTAGGTGCTTTATTCAGAACTATTGAAATAATTATAGATATTATTATAATTGGTAAAATACTAATTATAATATTGTATAAGTTAATTTGTAATAGTACTCCCCCAATAAACAATCCTATTGGTAATGCTATTATTCCACATAAAATTCCTTTGCAAAATATATCAATATTATTTCTATTAATTATACCCAGAGCTAGTGGTACTGTAAAACTCATAGTACATCCTAACATTGATGCTATTAGTATTCCAGAAAAGTACATCATATTATGATTTGTAGCTATAGTTTCAGTAATTTTATATCCTCCCATATCAACTGCAATAAAAGAAGAAATTATTACTGATGGGTTTATAAAACTATTTTTAAATATTGGTAAAATATATTTAATTATAATATCTGAAATAATTGGCGTTATTGAAAATATCCCTATCATCGATAAAGCAAGAGATCCCATACTTTTAATTCCATTCTCTATCCCTTTATATAAATTAAATCTTCCTCCAATAATATAATCTACTATTCCTAATAAAAAAAAACCACCTACTATATAAAGCATTATCTTTTCCATATCATATCTCCATTTATATTCGTATAAAGTTAAATTAATTCTATCAAACTTTATTCAATCAAAAAAGCCCCTTAATAGTTAATTAAGAAGCTTTTTTGATAATTAATCATTTAGTCAAATTAGCAATCGCATCCACATGATGGCTTATCTGGAAATGGTTTTGGAACTGGGTTGCCATTATTTTCAGGCTTTCCTATACATTTTCCATTATAAGATGAAGTTTCTAGTTCAGAGTATTTTATTACTATATTGTCTTTATAAATCTTTAGCATATACTTTGTATTTGGACATAAAGGTCCTAATAAGAATTGTCCGTGACAATCTGTAAAAGTATGAGTCAATGGATAAGGATATCTGCATCCATCTACTACTTGTAATAATTTTACTACTGCATCTACTACAGGCATTCTATTACAATCCAAAACTGTTCCAAATATAACTGATCTCTTTTCCTCTGGTAATCTAACGACTGCTTCAATTTGTTCGTTACATCCTGTCTTTAGTTCGCATGATGTTATTCTTCCGCTCATAACTTTGCCTCCTAAGTTTAAAATTAATTTCGTATAGTATAATGTATTCCGTTATTTATAAAATGTTCTTTGTGTTGAGTGGTTTTGACAAAAAAAGACTAGTTATATTAGAGTATATCTTGTTAAAATATACTTATATAACTAGCCTATAAAATTTCAATCTAAATATTTAGATCGAAATAGTATATATTATTCCTTTACTTCCAATTGAATATCAAAACTTTTAGTTTGACCATTTCTAATTGCTTCTACTTTAACTACATCACCTTCTTTTTTGGTATCCCTAATAGCTCTTAATTCATCAAATGTCTTAATTCTTTGTCCGTCAAACTTAACGATTAAATCTCCACTTTTCAGACCTGCTTTTTCTGCTGGGGAAAATTCTGTTACCTCAATTATATATAATCCTTCTTCCATATCATATTGTTTGGCAAGTTGCTCATTAATCTCTCTTATTGATACTCCTAAATTTAATATCGGCTTTGATAATGAATCTATCCTATCTTTTACTTCATTTATAGGAATTGAAAATCCAATTCCTTCTGCTTCACCTGACATTTTTAATGTATTTATTCCTACTACTTCGCCTTTTGTATTAATAAGTGGTCCTCCGCTATTTCCTGGATTAATTGCCGCATCTGTTTGTATTAAATTTAGTTTAACACCAGTACTTGTTTCTACCGTTCTATTAACTGCACTTACTAATCCACCTGTCACAGTTTGATTAAAATCCTTTGAAAGTGGTGTTCCTATTGCTAGAACTTCTTCACCTGGTTTTAAAGCGTCAGAGTTCCCTAATTCAACTATAGCCGGTACTTTAATACTATCGTCAGTTAATTTTAACATAGCTATATCTTGATTTTGATCATAATTTACAACTTTTGCTTTTACATCTCTACCATCCGATAAAGTAACAATAACTTCTTTTGCTCCTTCTATTACATGATAGTTTGTTAATATATATCCTTCTTCATTTATAATAAATCCCGAACCCATTCCATCTACTTGTTGTGGAATTATTCCGCTATAATCTGTTACCCCATTTGCTGATACTATTACAACAGCTGGAGCAACTTTTTCAAAAGCTTCGCTCTTTGTTAATGCTTCTCCTGTTGTATTGAAAGTTTGTGGATTTGGTGTAATATTATTCACCTTTTGGTTTGCATTAATATCCTTCATAGCATAATACACACTTCCTCCCCCTATAGCTCCTCCAAGAAGCCCAGTTATAAGTGCTATTACTATAAATTTAAATCCACCACTTTTTTTCTTCCTTATGACCTTGGTATCTTTATTAGGATTGAAATTATTATTTACTTCTATAAATCTATGTTCGTCCGTATAATCTTCTTTTGTATTTTCTTCAACTGAAGTTCTTAAAACTTCAGTTTCTTCATTGCTAACATCCTCATAATTTTCTACATCATATATATTATCATCACTCATCATAAAATCCTCCTAAGCATTTATAATTCCTTCTTACAGTTATTAATATACCCCTTTTATGTGACAATTATATGACATATAGACATTAATTCTTAGTTGCTTTTTTCTGTACTCTTTCAATCTCATTAGCCTGTTTTATAACTTGTCTTATACCGCTTATTACTGAATCAGGTTCATACATCGCAATTATTTTACTATCAGAATTTATAGTATGAACTTTTGTCAGTTCCTCATCTCCAAGTGATGCTAATTGTTCCTGTCCGTCCTTTGCTATTAAATAATATGGTTTTCCACTAAATATACCATCCTCTTGAGTATTACTTTCCCCACTTGTTATATTTTGTAACTCATTATATACAGCGCTTGTATAATTACTTTTTGTTCTATGTACATTAAATTCATTTAAACTAATATCATCTAACTTATTTTTAAAATCCTCTGTGTCACAAGCTAAATTTAATTTATCCATTAATGTAGTTATACCTATGCTTGATCCAATTTTTTCTATATTTCTTCTAACTTTTTCTATCATAAGACTATTTTTAAATTCTTTTGTATTAATATTATCTTCTACAAATGGATTTACTAAAACAACACCTGCTACTAAATCTGGATATTCTTTTGCAAATTCCGCAAGTACTAAACTTCCATATTCTTCTCCAACTAATATATATGGAGCTGACACCGCAGATTTTCTTAGCAATAACCTTAAGTCTTCTGCCTGCTCTTTAGGAGTTCTTAATGATCCACTATCGCTATACCCATACCCTCTTCTGTTATATACAAAAGTTGTTATATCATCATACTCTAAAGTTAACTTATCTGATATAATGTTCCATTGGCTTAAATTAGTTCCAATATTTCCGTCAAATATTATAGTATATTTACCTTCTCCATTTGTCTTATAATCTAATCTCTTATCATCTACTCTAACATAGTCTACTCTTTGTTTTAATGTTTCCTTTGCTATAAAATTGCTTATTCTTTGATATATAAAACCTATAGCTACTAATATTATTAACGATAAAAATATATTTCTAATAATATCCTTAGGTTTTAATTTATTTTTCATATTTACTTTATAAAATCCATTTGAATGTGGTAAAAGCTTCACTTTAAACCTTCCCCCTACTTGTTATAACTTTATTAATTTAAATTACTTATTATTTTATAGCTTTAGATTTGGTTTTGCATTTATATTTAATGGTGATTCTAGTCCTTTTATATAATTGAAATATGCTGCACTACCTATCATAGCTGCATTATCTGTACACAATATTGGTGAAGGGAATAATACATCTATACCTTTTTTTGCAGCAGCTTCAATAAGAGATTTCCTAAGTGCTGAGTTTGATGCTACTCCTCCAGCTATTGCAATTTTGTTAATATTCTTTTGCTTACAAGTCTTTAAAACATTTTGCTTTAATACATCAATAACAGCTTTTTGAAATGATGCTGCTACATCCGCTTTATTTATATCTATGTTTTGCATTTTACATTTATTTATATAATTTAATACGGCTGACTTCACTCCACTAAAAGAAAAGTCTAAAGTATCATCATGAAAATTAGCTTTTGGAAATTCTATTGCATTTTCATTTCCCTCTTTAGCTAATTTATCTATCTTAGGGCCTCCTGGATATCCTAGTCCTAAAGCCCTAGCAACTTTATCATAAGCTTCCCCCGCTGCATCATCCCTTGTCTGCCCTATAACTTCATACTCACCATAATCTTTAACATGAACTATAAAAGTATGCCCACCTGAAACTACTAAAGATACAAATGGTGGTTTTAAATCTTTATGTTCTATATAATTTGCACAAATATGCCCCTCTATATGATTTACTCCTACTAATGGTTTCTTTGATGAATAAGAAAGTCCTTTAGCATATTGTAATCCAACTAGTAATGCTCCTACTAAACCTGGGCCATATGTTACTCCAATTGCATCTATTTCTTCTAGCTTTACTCCTGCATCTTCGAGAGCTTCCATTACGACTCCATTTACTACTTCTATATGCATTCTTGAAGCAACCTCAGGAACTACCCCTCCATATTTTTTGTGTGTCTCTATTTGTGATGCTATTATGTTAGATAATACCTCTCTACCATCTTTAACTACAGCTGCAGATGTTTCATCACAACTTGATTCTATTGATAATATTAATTTACTTTCCATTACAACTACCTCTTAATCTAATTATATTTATAATAAACTGTTTTGAATTTATTTTCATTTTTTGTTTTCTTGTTAAAAGTATTTCATTGTTGTATATTAAAATAAGGTTTATATCTTATTCTTAACATTGTTTATTATATAATGAATAAAAAAATTATTCATTATTTTTTGCTAGAATTAATGGATTTTTAAGGATATATTAATATTATTTTAAAGGAGTTTTCATAATGAGTACTTATGCAAAGGTAATTGTTCCAGGATCACCCATTTCCAAATCTAATTTCAAACTACATAATAAAGATGGCCGAGCAATCCTTCCTTATAATACAGGAAAATCACATGATAGATATGCTCTTTATGAAGAAGAAATTGCATACTATGCTAGGTTGCAAAATCCGGATACTATATTAGATGAATCTCTCATAGCTATTCTTAAAGTTTATTATAAAAGTGAAAAAAGGCATCCTGATACAGCAAATATAACTAAAAGTATCTTTGATGGAATCGAGAAAAGCGGTCTTATTGTTAATGATGCTCAAATAACAAAAATAATAACAGAAGAGTTTTATGATAAAGAAAATCCTCGTTTTGAATTAGAATTTTTTGCTGAAAGTGAATATGAAGTTTCTTATTCAGTTTTACCCAAAAAAGAGCATGGTAGTAAAAAACTTTATTCACCTATAAGAAAATCTAATAAACAAAAAACTATTAAAGATAAAATAGTTAGCAATGAAAATATTAATTCTAGTAATATGCTAATATGTGAATTTTGTAATAAAAAAATTCAAGATTCTAATTTAATTAAAGCAAATGGTGGTAAAACATTTATATGCAGATCTTGTTTTAATAAGTTATTTTAAGAGAGGTGCTTTAAATTGAATAAAGATTACTTTGTTTTTATAGGAGATAGTTTAACTTACGGATATGGAGTTAATAAAACTGATAATTGGGTTGAAAATTTAAAATCATTACAATCATTAAATATAATAAATAAAGGAATTAATGGCGACACAACTACAAATATGTTAAATAGATTTACAGAAGATGTTATATCCTATTATCCAAAGAAAATTTTTATAATGGGAGGAACAAACGACTTTCTTTCAAATAGACCCTTGAATTCTGTTTTAGAAAATATAGAGTTAATGTTAAAAGAAGCTTTAACTATTACTAGGGATGTATTTATAGGCATCCCCCCAATAATATTAAAAGAAGATGCTAAAAGGCTTTTTATGCCATCTCCTACATACGATTATTGTGAGAATCAACTGCCTTTATTAAGAAAATCTTTAATTAATCTCTGCACTAGATATAATGTTAATTTTATAGATTTTTATAAAATTACTTTAGAAAACTACAAGTCAAACATTTTTATTGATGGTATTCACTTAAACCTTAAAGGCCAAACTTTTTTATTAAATGAATTTATGGTTATATTAGAGAAACTTTCTTATAATAATTAAAAGTGTAAAGTTTATAGTTAATTTATTTTCAGTGATTTTAAATAAATTATACCTATAATTTTACACTCTTAATTTTCAGATAGTAGTACTTGACTAATTTTTAGTACACATATTTTTTCAAGTAATTTGATACCAGTTCTCCAACTGTATATCCATTTTCTCCGCTATTAAATATATTCTTATCCCTTGTTAATAGAGTTCCACAAGCAAATATTCCCTTTGCTGAAGTTTCAAAATTTCTTACTAATGGAATTTCATATTCCCCTAGCTCTATATTTGTTTTTCTCATAAAAGAAATTTCAGGATAATATCCAACCGTTAATATTAAAGAATCACAATGTATAGTATCAATACTTCCACTATCTATATTTTGAATATCTATATTTTCTATTCTCTCATTACCATCTAGTTCAACTATACGATGATTCTTTATTATGTTTATATTAAAACCCTCTATAATCTCAAGTTCATCTTTTTCTAAAGGAATATCACTAGAAGATTCTATTATTGCATTTACTTTAGCCCCTTCTATTAATAATCTTCTTGCAAGAATCAGCGAACGAATATTTTTTCCTAATATTACAGCTTCTTTTCCTGGAAGAAATCCCTGTAAATTAATAAGTCTATGTGCAGAAACCACAGTAAATATTCCTGTATATTTATGAACAGGTATATTTATATTTCCTGTAAATCTTTCTCTGCAACCAGAAGCTAGTATTATAGCAGTTGCTTGTATTTCCTGTATTCCTTCTACCGGATTCACATATGAAACCATCTTGTTCTTAGTCACTTCTAATACTTCAGTATTAAGCTTATATAGTCCACCTAAATTTTTAAAGTCCTTAATAAGCCTGCTTCTAAGTTCTGGTCCTGTAACATCCTTTTCTAAATAATACTGACCAAATCCATTATGTATAAATAAATTTAAATTCCCACCTAATTCATCTTCTCTTTCTAAAATCAAAACTTTTTTAATTCCATTTTTCAAAGCAGAAACTCCGGCTGAAAGTCCAGCTGCTCCCCCTCCAATTATAATTAAATCATATTGAAGCATATATAACCTCCATTAATGTTAAATAAACCTATATAGATATTATATCATAATGTATTTTTCTTAACCTATTATTTGTTAAATTATCTCTGTTATTGAAATTTATTTTTACATTGGATTAAAAATTAGTCAAAACTAATTTGCTTTATAAAAAGACCTATACTATAATTTAATTATTGTAAAAAGGCCTATCACATTACTATATATATTTGAGGTGGTATATTGGATAAATTTTTAAGAAAATTTAAGAATAATAATAACTTTAGCTTTGATAACATTATGAGAATAATATTATTTTTAATTCCTCTTATAGGGATTACTTTTAAAAGCATTATATTTCAAGGTTTTGTCATTAACCAAGATCCTTATTCATTAGATATTCTTGCTGGATACAATTCGGCAAAACCATTTATAAATTATTATTATGCTTTTACATTGATCTTTATTAGTTTTTCTTTATTATTTAAAGGAAAGGGACGAGTATTATATCTATTTATAATAGATATAATAATAACTTTACTAATATTACTGGATTTAGGATACTTTAGAGGATTCCTAACAATGCCATCAGTATTATTATTGAGTCAAACAGCTAATTTAGATAATATGGGTGGTACTATATCTTCAATGTTTAGTAGTAAAGATTTTTTACTATTCATCGATTTTATAATATTAGGTATATTTGTATTCCTTACAAGAAAATCTTATACTAGGGTTAAAAAGAGAGCCCCTATTACTTTTATAGTTACATTACTATTAGGTATTTTATACATAGGATATGTTCCTTTTAATTTACATGTACTAAAAAATGAAGATGTTAAAAATGGATACATATTCTCAAATTATGATCCTACAAATACAGCTAGATATTTTTCTCCTGTAGGTTACCATTTATTTGATTTATACAATGTTTATAAAGATTCAATGCCTTATAATTTAACAGAAGAAGAAAAATCTCAAATTGAAGAATTTTTTAATAAAAAAGAAAATCTACCTGATAATGAATATGCTGGTATGTTTAAAGGTAAAAACTTATTAGTTATACAAGTTGAATCATTAGAAAGTTTTGTAATTAATAAAGAAATAAATAATCAAAAAATAACACCTGTTTTAAATGAATTAGTAAATTCAGGTTTGTACTTCCCAAATATCCATGAGCAAGTAAACGAAGGTACAAGCTCTGACTCGGATTTAATGATTAATACTTCAATGTTTCCATTAAGAAGGGGTAGTACTTTCTTTAGATATCCAAATGCTAAATATAATTCGCTACCACTTTTATTAGAAGAAAATAACTATGATACTATAGCGATACATTCCGATAAGGGTTCCTTCTGGAATTACGCTGCTGGGTTAAAGGGTATAGGTTTTGAAAAATTTGTTGATTATTATTCATTTGATATTGATGAAGAAATAGGACTTGGATTATCAGATGAAAGTTATTTTAGACAAGTTACTCCAATGTTAAAGGAATTAAGCAACCCATTTTATGCCTTCACAGTTACCCTAACAAGCCATGGACCTTTTGATTTGCCAAAAGAAAAAAGAGCATTAACTTTAGATAGTGCATTAGACAGTAATGAACTTGGAGGGTACTTCCAAAGTGTAAATTATACAGATGCCCAAATTGGAAAATTTATGGAAACATTAGATAAAGAAGGTTTGCTGGATAATACTGTTGTAATTATTGAAGGTGATCATACAGGTGTTCATAAATATTATAATAGTTCAATTGAAAAACTTTCCCAAAAAGAAGATTGGTATTTGGATAATGGAGATCATACTGTACCATTTATAATCTGGTCAAAAGACATTAAAGAAGCAAAGACATTTGATACTATAGGCGGACAAGTGGACATTATGCCAACACTTTTATATCTTATGGGAGTACCAAATGATAAATATATAAATACATCTTTAGGTAGGAATTTATTAAATACAAACAAATCTTTTGCTATTCTTACAAACTTAGATGTAGTTGGTAACTTAACACAAGAAGAAAAAGAAATGTATAAAAATATTGTTGATTTATCAGATAAAATGATTCGTAGTAATTACTTAGAAGATAATTAAAGATACTAATTTTGAATGTTTATTGTTATTAGTAAAATAGGCTAACTGATCAAATTCAGTTAGCCATTTATTTTAATAATTATTCTGCTTTTAATTCTTGTACTCCAGTTATACTTGTCTTTGTATCATCTTCTTTATCTGCTATTTTAAATGTATCTTTAGCTTCTTGATTTAAGAAGTAAATATTTCCTTCAATTACTTGGTTTACTAATTTAAAGTTTTTACCTGAAACATAAACATCACCTTTAAAAGTTCCATGTTCAAGACTTCCATTTATACTATTGAAAGTTATCTTTGGAGCTGTTAAGGTAAATCTATTTGTAACCTTTTTGTTTTCATCTTGAGTATATAAAGCTATTTTACGTTGATATGTTTCTTCTCCAGTAGTAGCATCTTTTTTACCATTCTTAAAATCTCCATCAACTACTAATTCCTTGTCAAAAGTCAAATCATTTAGTACTGCTACTATCCAAGTTCCTTCTTTGCTTATTCCTTTTTCAAAAGCTGAGTTGTCATTTACTATTGAAGCTGTTGTAACTACATCAGTTTTTTGCTCTTCTGTTGTTGATGGTTTTTCTTCTGTTGTTTTGTCTGTGTCCTTATTATTTCCACAAGCTACAAATGCTGTAGTAGCTACTGCTAGTGTTAATGCTATTAAAAGTGATTTAGTTTTCATATGTGCACCTCCATAATGCTTAAATCTTTTGTTTTAATTAACCAAATAAAGTATATCATATTGATAAAGTCTCAACAATAATATTTTTTGTTTTTATTTTTATATTATTCATTATTAATTAAATTCTATTTACTTTCCTGCTATAGATAATCCATCGACCTTAACTGATGGACTTCCTACACTACTCATTGGGAACTTTAAGTCATTACTTATTTCCTCTATATTCTTTAATAAATCAAAGAAGTTTCCCGCAACTGTTATTTGTTCAACTGGATATTCTTTTTTACCTTCTTTTATATAAAAGCCCTTTGCTGCTAATGAAAAGTCTCCTGTTATTGAATTTGCTCCTGAATGTAAACCAGCAAATTCTGTTATCAATAAGCCTTCTCCAATTTCTTTTAATAAATCATCAAAACTTTTTTCGCCCTTTTCAAGATATAAATTTGTTGGTGAAACTCCCACTGGTGATGCATAAGAATTTTTAAATCCATTTCCTGTTGATTTAGTATTTCCTTTATGCGCAGTTTTTAAATTATGCAATAACGTTATAAGCTTCCCTTCATGTATTATATCTTTTTTCTTCGTTGCAACTCCTTCATCATCAAAAGGAACTGACGCTAGGCCATTTTCTAAATGAGGATTATCTAATAATGTTACTTTTTTATTTGCTATTATCTCTCCTTCTTTTCCTTTCAATAAACTTAATCCTTTTTGAGCTGCATCCCCACTAAATACTCCAGCAAATGTTGATAATAACGACACCATGGCTTCATTATTTATTATTGTATTATATTTTCCTGATGGAATTGACTTTCCACCTATTCTAGATAAAGCTTCATTAACCCCATCTTGTGCTAAAAGTTTTGGATTTACCTCATCTAATGAAGTAGCTATAATATATCCCATACCATCATGCATATCTTCTTGATTTTTTATTATTGGAACTACATAAGCACTTAATAAGTTTGATTTGTTTTCCAAATTTAAGCCTTTAGAATTTATTATTCCATACTTAGCTTTATTATAGCCTATTCCACATCCTCCAAAACTAACTACTCTATTATCTAAAGTTTTTGCTTCTTTTTCCATGTTTAAAGCTAGGTCTATAAGTTTATCTGCTGGAATATTTTCTAGCGTATTATAATAAGTATTAACTGCTGAATATTCCTTATCTCCTTCATATATAAATTGAATATCTTCATTTTCTATAGTCAATGCACTTTCCTTTGCATTTTTTACAAGCATTTCTATTGCATATTCATCTAGTATTTCTGTATATGAATATCCTATTTTACCATTTATTTTCCCTCTAAATGATAATCCATAAGAAGTAGTTAAATTATATTTTTCAACTTCCTCATTATATACATTTATACTTAAGCTTTCTCTATCTACGTAATAAACTTCATACTCATCAAATTCGTTATTTTTAGCTTCTTGAAATAATTTATTTATAAATATATTTAATTCCACTTTTATATTCCCCCTTATCTTCCACCTACTGTTATTTCTTTAACTCTAATCATAGGTTGACCTACATTAGTTGGAATACTTCCTGAAACAGATCCACACATTCCTTGTCCTTGTGCTAAGTTCTTGCCGACCATATCTATATTCATTAACACTTCACTACCTTTACCAATAAGGCTAGCACCTCTAACCGGCTCTTGTATTTCTCCATTTCTTACTATATACCCTTCTGATACTGCAAAATTAAATTCTCCTGTTACTGGATTAACTGAGCCACCACCCATCTTCTTAGCATATAACCCATCTGATATTGATTTAATAATTTTATCTTCATCATCATTTCCTGCTGCAATATATGTGTTTGTCATTCTTGAGGTAGGTGAAAATTTATAATTTTGTCGTCTTGAGCTTCCAGTTGCCTCCATACCCATTCTTCTTCCATTTAATTTATCAATTAAGTAGCCCTTTAATATACCATTTTCTATTAGTATATTTTTCCTTGTTTTATTACCTTCATCATCTATATTTAGTGATCCCCATGCATTAGGTATAGTTCCATCATCAATTGCAGTAACTTTTGATGATGCTATTTGCTTTCCTAACATATTAGTAAATACTGAATTTCCTTTTGCCACGGCAGTTGCTTCTAATGAGTGCCCGCAAGCTTCATGAAATATAACTCCACCAAACCCATTATCTATTGCTACAGTCATCTTGCCAGCTGGACAATTTTTAGCATGCAACATAGTATGTGCAACTCTTGATGCCTCTCTTCCGTAATATTCTGGATCAATGTCATTAAATAATTCAAATCCCTTATGTGCTCCAGGACCTTCAAAACCTGTTTGATTTTCTCCATTTATAGATGCTACAGAACTTATTGATAATCTTGTTCTAACTCTTTTATCCTCTGTAAGTAATCCTTCCGTATTAGCTATTAATATATTTTGTTCCTTATCTAAATATCCAACAGATACTTGAGTTATTTCATCATTATATTCTTTTGCAGCTTTATACCCAGTTTTCATTACCTTTATCTTCTTTTCAATGCCAATTGAAGAAGGCATATATATTATTGGATTATTATTATATATAGATTTTTCGTTTAAAACTATGCTTATATCTTCTTTTAATTCCCCAAGAGCCAATGCTGCTTTTTGTGCTGTGTCTAATAAAGACTCTAGATTAGTATTATTTGTATAAGCATACACACTTTTTAATCCTTTAAAAATTCTTATACCTATTCCATGAGTCCTTCCAGATATAGAATTCTCTACTTTTCCATTTAAAATACTTATAGACGTATCTAAAGTATCTTCTTCAAAAATTTCTGCAAAATCCCCGCCTGTTATTAAACATCTAGCTAATACACTAGATAATATATTTTTTGATAACATATTATTCATCCTCCATACTTGTTTGTTTTCCATCTTTAAATGCCTTTGCCCATGAGTCTACATAACTTCCACTTGCCCATTCGGCCATTATTACCTCTTCCCCATCACTTAATTGTATATTCATGAGAGGACTACCCTTTATATTTCTATCTTCCATTTCATAAACTGATATTTTATCGCTAAATACTATAATAGCTATTCTACCTGTAGGCGCTGTATATATATCTTTTATGAAAGGAAAATCATCTATCAAATCTCTCCACGAAACTAATAAAGTATCATAATTTAATATTTTTTTACTTGGACTTATTGATATTCTATATTCTATTCCATCATTATTATTATCTATAGCCGGAATATTACCTACTAAACTCCATTTTCCTTCAATTCTCTTTATTGTAAAATTACTATAGTTTATATTTATATCTAATAAATCCTTTTTTTCATCTGGTAAAGTATCTATAGTTTGATTAAATTCTTTTTTATATTTTTCCTTAGAATCAATATTATATATTTCCTCGATATTAAGTCCATTTCTTGAATTTATATTATCTATAGGTACAGTTTGATATATAGGAAACTTATTTTTAAAATTATCTCCTTCATATTTCTCTATGGATATATAGTCATTTGAAACAAAATTAATGTTCTTATAGACATTTGTAGTTTCTCTCTCCAGTAATTGGTCTTCTTCTCTTCCATCTAATGGTTTAGCTGTAAGGTATTCAATATGATGATTAATGTCATTATTTATAATTTCACTACTAATACTCCATATTCCACTCATCCTTGGAAAAATTATATTATTTTTTTCTATTATAGGTTGTAATGTACCATTTTTAAATGATATCCATAATGTTTTATATTCCTCATTAGTATAATTTCCATCATCCATTAATCTTCTTGGTGTTTTCATTCCTAACATTACCCCTACTGCACTATTATAGTCCTCTAACACTTCATCTTCTTTAACTTCACTACTAATAATTTCAGTTTTTTTGGGGCTACTATCTTTTTTAATTAATTTTAATATTAATCCATCATAAAACAAATATCCATTTGACTCATCTATTAAAATGAATTCTCCTATTATTGTATTGGAGTCAATTATAGATATTACATCAAACTTAGATCCTTCATCTACCAAGTCCTCTAATTTTAAATTAAATTCATATGATAAAGTATATGTTTTATCAACAATCTTTAATTTATATTTAGGATTTATATATGTTTTATTTAATATAGTAATATCTTTATTGGATATATTAATTTGTGAATCTTCTAAATCTAGAACTTCATTCTTATTTTCAATCTCATTATCTATTATATTAATATAATCAATATTCCATATCCCCTCTATTTGAAGATCATTATTATAAGGTGCTTTTATTGCTTGTGTATCTTTTCCATTTACCTTACTACAACCAGTAATTATTGTAAATATAAATATAATCCCTAATAATAAAACTTTTTTAATTATATTCATATCATTCCTCCTCATTTATTGGAATAATAATTTCAACTTTAGTTCCTATTCCTATCTTACTATATATATTAAGTACTCCTTGATGTAATTTAATTATTTCATCACAAATAGATAATCCTATTCCATTTTGAGATTTAGAATTTTTCCCCTTGAAAAATTTTTCTTTTATTCTAGGTAAATCTTCTTCTGATATACCACATCCATCATCTTCAATTATAAATTTTACTTTATTATTAATTTTTATAGTAGTAAATTTTATATTTCCATCTTCTTCTGTAAATTTTAATGAATTATCTAATATATTTATGAATACTTGTTTTAATCTGTTACTATCAACATACATGTTCCCATTAGCTTCTGTTCTGAACTGCAAATTTATTCTCTCTTTTTTTGCTCTTGGACCCATGAAAGATTGTATGTGATTTATAAAATCAACTATGTTAATACTTTTTAAGTCTATAGTTACCTTTTCATTAATGAGTCTTGAAAAATCTAATAATTCTTCTACCATTAATGATAATCTATCTGTTTCTTTCTCTATTATTTCAAAACCAAGTTTCAATGTATCTTTATCTGTTTTATCATTGTTTAATGTTATAGTCCACCCCTTTATCGCTGTTAACGGAGTCCTTAATTCATGTGAAACCGACGATATAAATTCATTCTTTAGTTGCTCTCTTTTTGATATTTCATTTGCCATGAAATTTAAGGTGTTTGATAGTTGCCCGATTTCATCTTGACTACTAATGCTACTTCTTATATTTAAATTCCCGCTCCCCATCTTTTCTGCAATCTCTTTTAAATATTTTATAGGATTTATTATACTATTTGCAAGAAATACTCCTAAAATCATTCCTATTATCAAAACTGCTATTGATATACCTGAGAAAATAACCATAATGTTAGTTATTACTGCATCAATGGCTTCTAATGATGTTATAAATCTAATTAATCCTATTATATCTCCATCTATAATTAGTGGATATGATACTGCCATTACTTTATCATCATAATAATCTACTTTTCCAATCCACCTTGCAGCTTCGCCCTTTAAAGCCTTTGATATATCTGGAGTACTAATTAACTTGTCATCCTTAATTCCAATAGAATCCATTAAAAGATTTCCATTAGAATCAAAAATTTCAACTTGAACATTATTTTCATTCCAAAAAGTATCTATATTATCATAAATAGTTTCTGACAAGGATCTTGATGAAAAATACTTGTTATAAAAATTAATAGATACTTGAATTCGACTTTTCAATAAATCTTCTGTATTGTCATAATAATATTTTCTAACAAAAATAAGTAAAAGAATATTTAAAAACATTACTGTTGAAAAAATTATTACAAATATTCCTTGAAGCAATTTATTTCTTATACTTTTTACTCTTCGGATTTCCACCTATATCCTATCCCCCATATCGTTTCTATATACTTTGGCTCAGAAGCATTTTCTTCTATTTTAGATCTTAATCTTCTTATGTTTACATCTATTATCTTTGCATCACCAAAATAATTTTCTCCCCAAACCAAATCTAATAGTTCATCTCTTGTAAATGCCTTGTTAGGATTTTCTAAAAATATCTTCATAAGTAAATATTCTTTTGGAGTTACATCTATTTCTATACTGTTCTTTAATATTTTTTGTGAATATAAATCTATTATAAATTCTCCTAATTCTAGTTTTTCTTTATCCTCTTCTCCAAGTCTTCTAAGAAGCGCCTTTATTCTTAAAACCACTTCCAATGGATTAAATGGTTTTATTATATAATCATCCGCACCATACTCTAATCCCATAATCTTATCCATATCTTGACCCTTAGCTGTTAGCATTATTATTCCCATATTAGGAAATTCATCTCTTAATTTGCTGCAAACCTTGAACCCATCTATCCCCGGTAACATAACATCTAAAATTGCAATTTTAGGTTTTTCTATAGCTGCAAGTTTTAAACCTTCTTCTCCTGTTGCCGACTCTATTACTTGAAGATTATTTCGTTGTAAGTTTATTTTCAAAAATCCCCTTATACTGTCTTCATCTTCTACCAATAATATTTTATTCATTCTATCACCTCTAACTATAATAGTATTATTAACTATTTTAATTTCTTATAATCTTTAAAGACAAATAAGAGACGGATACCCGCCCCTTTATTATTTCAATGTTCTAAACTCAAATCCTTCTTTTTTTAAATGATCTATTGCACTTTGTAAATATTCAACAGTCCCTTTTTTAGAATCTGTATCATGCATTAATATAATTATAACATCTTTATCTCCAACGGTTTCTTTTAATTTATCTAATAGGTATTCCTTTGGGAAATCTTTTCCTTCTGCATCACCATTTAAAGAATTCCAATCCATTTGATATATCCCTTTACTCTCTAATACCTTGTCCAATTCAGCTGTTCCATTCCAACTAGCATGTCCGCCAGGCATTCTTATTAAACGTGTTTTAAAGTTTTTTCCAAGAATATCTTTTAATATCTTATTATTCTTCTCTATATCTTTCATAAATGCTTCAACATCTACTATTCTATTTGGATAAAGTATTGAATAATTATGTGAATATCCATGATTTCCTATAGAGTGTCCTTCTCTTGCCATCCTTTTCAATAAATCAGCTGCTTTATCATTATTCTCTATTGAAGTACCTAATGTAAAAAATGTAGCTTTAATAGAGTTGTCTTTTAGAATATCTAATATTCTCCTTGTTGAGTGCCTAGATGGCCCATCATCAAATGTTAAATATGCAACTTTTCTGTTATCATCTCTATAAAAATTCCACTTATACATTGTTTCTGGAAGAATAACTGAAGCATCATCTGCATTAGAATCATTTTCTAATGTAAGATATTCTCCATTCTCTATTTTATTAGAATCTTCATTAACTGATTTTTCTTCCTCTATTGTATTTCCTATATCCTCTTTATTCTCCTGATTTAAAGTTTCCCCATCAGCCACAAAACTTTCTTCTTGCCCTTGCTTCTCATAATTTTCCTGATTTTTTTCAATATCAGAGGTTTCTTCTTCTAAATGACTATTTTTATCATTAGAAGGCTGTGTACCGTCCTTATTTGTATTATTAAATACCTTATTAATTATTGTTTGAGCATTAGTATAAATCAAGTTTTCTCCAAAGTCGCTTATCCCTACTGATATTATAAATATAGATATTACTAACACAAATGTAAATAATATGAACCTCTTCTTATTTCTTATTCTAGTTTTCTTACTCATAAATTTTACTCTTCCTACTCATGTTTTATTGTTTGTCCTTATAATTCAATTATATAGGAGTTTTTTCTTCAAATCATTACAATTTGTTAAACAATAGTTACGAAAAAGTTACATTATTATACATCTTATTACATTCAGTATATAAAAATAAAAGAGTTTTATAACAATAGACTTAATCTACTCTTATAAAACTCTTATTTTTAATGGCTCCGTGGAGAGGATTCGAACCTCCAACCTATCGGTTAACAGCCGAGTGCTCCACCATTGAGCTACCACGGAATATTATAATATTTCAGATTGTTCTCTGAAAATTGCACATAAGTGAGAATAAAAATCTTTGATTTTGCTCTCTATTTTACAAACCTTCTTTGTTTTATTTATTGGTCAAGCCCTCGACCTATTAGTATCAGTCAGCTAAATATGTTACCACACTTACACCTCTGAC
>NZ_BAAACH010000005.1:0-1883 GCF_039521405.1 Clostridium sartagoforme | reverse complement strand
CGTCGATGGTACTGCATGGGAGACTGTGTGGGAGAGTAGAACGTTGCCAGGTTAGCAAAAAGACTTAAGATTTATCTTAAGTCTTTTTATTTATATAAAATTATTTGTTTATTTTGTTAAAACCAATCCTTTACTTCTTATGCAAGTACATTCTCTAGCTTCTTGCGTATGCAAGCATTGATATTTTACTTTTTTAGGTGATATTATTTCTTGTGACTTCTTTATAGTCTTTTCTTGTGAATTCATTTAATACACTCCTTATTAATTAATACATATAAACAATATTATATATCAACTAATATTAATTATCAATATATTGATATCATAAGTAAATGGAAAGTATGGTAAAATAAAATATATAACTCATATACAAGTTTAATAAGATTTATATCATATAAAATTTGTATATTTTAGTAATTTAAATTTTTTTCATAACGACATTTTGCATAGAACGCAGCACCTATCATTCCAGCAGAATCTCCAAGTTCAGCAGGAACTATTGAACAAGCTTCTGCTGATATTTTTAAAGCGTGATTTTTTATGACTTCTCTTGTTTTCTTTAATAATCTGTCTCCAGCTTTAGACATGCCTCCACCAATTATTATAATTTCAGGATTATACATGTTTATAACATTTACTAATCCATATCCTAATAATTCACCAGTTTCATATAATGTACTAATAGCAACAGTATCTTCTAAATCAAAAGCCTCAGAAATCATATTAGCTGTAATTTTATTATAATCATGATTTATCCAATCTGAAATAATACTTTTTTCACCCCTATCTAATTTATCTTTTAATGTTTGAATCATTCCAAGTGCAGAAACATAGCGGCCTAAACAACCAGAACTACCACATTTACAAGAACGACCATTACGATACATATTCATATGTCCAATTTCACCTACACTAGATGTGGCTCCATATAAGATATGTCCATCAATTATTATTCCTGAGCCTAATCCGGTACCTAATGTTAATAAGACAATATTATCTTTATCTTTTCCAGCACCAAAATATCGTTCACCATATAGATTAACACGTACATCATTATCAATGAATGTAGGAATATTTAACGTGCTTTCAATAAATTTCACTATATTTACATTTTCCCAATTATAAAAGTTAGGAGAAAACTTTGAAATTCCATTTTCAACATCAAGAATTCCAGGAACTCCTATACCTATACATATAATATCTTTGCTTGATAGGTTATGAGAATTTAATAATGAAGACACTGTATTAGCAATTTTATTTATTACATAATCAGATCCTAAGATTGCTTTTGTAGGAACTCTAACCTCATGTATTTTAATAAAAGAATTATTAAATAAGGAAGTTTTAAGATTTGTTCCACCTAAATCTATACCTATATAAAACTTGTCCATGAATTATCCTCCATAATAGATTTTAATAATCAATAATAATTCTATAGGTAATATAGAATATTTTCTATGTAAAATATTTTGAAATTACAAACAAAATTATACTTTTTATTGTGTAAGGTGTAATAAGTAGAATATTTCATAAAATAACTACAGTATACTCTGAATAATCTGAAAAGTAAAATAAACATAACCTTGTATATCAATATGAATAAAACAAAGAAAATAAAAGAAATATAAAGTAATTACATAATAATAGATAATAAATAGGTATTTATAAATATTATTATCTATTATTAGATGATATTATGTAATACGTTGCTAGTGCAAATCGAATTAATAAGTTTAAGAAAAATTTAAAAAACTTATTGACAAGGAAATGCATAAGTGATAGAATGAAAAAGTCGCTTAAGGGCGATGAAGAAAATGGTCTTTGAAAATTGAACAGAAAATAAGTTAAGTAAAATAAACCAGCAATTCTTTTAGAAGTCTTAA
>NZ_BAAACH010000004.1:0-9965 GCF_039521405.1 Clostridium sartagoforme | reverse complement strand
TAGCTGACTGATACTAATAGGTCGAGGGCTTGACCAATAAAATAAAGATATGGCTTAAATTTATATTCGTGTGCAATTTTCAGAGAACACTCTGAAAAATATATTGACAAAGCATTATAGTTACAATATAATGTTAATGTAATCTGGTGATGATGGCGTAGAGGAAACACTCCTTTCCATTCCGAACAGGAAAGTTAAGCTCTACAGCGTCGATGGTACTGCATGGGAGACTGTGTGGGAGAGTAGAACGTTGCCAGGTGATATGGATCTTTAGCTCAGTTGGTTAGAGCAACCGGCTCATAACCGGTCGGCCCGGGGTTCGAGTCCCTGAAGGTCCACCATATTTGGGGGTATAGCTCAGTTGGGAGAGCACTTGCCTTGCACGCAAGGGGTCAAGGGTTCGAATCCCTTTACCTCCACCAAAGAAGTTATGTTATCATAGCTTCTTTTTTTTATTAAAATTTTAGGTTATTAGTCATATTATACAATTTTAAATAATAGTATGACTATGTATATATGTACCAAATGTCGAAAAAGTTTTAAAATTTTCTAAAATTTTAATTAGGAATAAGCTGAAAAATAATATATAATTAATATATGATATCAAATGTAAAAGTTTTAAGGTCTTATCCTTAGATGGGGAGTGTTGTTATGGGTAAGAAGGATGATCTAGAGCAAAGATTAATAAAATTGAAGTTAGAGAAAAGAGAGCTTGTATTAGCAGGTAAAAATACAGGCAAGATAGACGAGCTTATAAAAGAAGTAGAAGCAGCATTAAAAGAATTAAATGAATTTTGTAATAGTTAAAATATTTAATGGATCTAAATTATTAAATTTAGATCCATTTTACTTTTTAAGATATATGTATATAAAATTAATGTAAATAATAAGAATAAAGTAATATATTTAGGCATATTAAATTTGTAGAGAGATAATCTCTCTAAATAAGGAGGGTGGATTAGGAAATGATAAGAACTTTTGTATGTGAAAAAGAAGGATGTAGCGGAAATAGATTTTTTCTTGAAAGTGAAGAAGATAAATTACATTTAATTTGTGCTTATTGTAAATCTAAATATGATATTGATGTATCTACTCAAGACTTTACGATGTTGCCTAATTGTTCAAATTGTAATAATGATACATTTAAAATATTTAGAGATATAGAGAATAAAAGTATCTATGCTAAATGCTCCAAATGCGGATCTGTTCCGGAAAGAATTTATATAGACTCAGATGGAGTTCAGGTTTCATATGAAGCTAAGTTATTAAATGATATAAAACAAATAATGAATTTAGTGGAACAAAGAATATATAATTTAGAGGTAAATGTTAAAGACCTAGAAAGAGGACAGAGTATGCTAGAACAATCATTAGCATATATTAACAGATATTTGGTTGAAAAGGATTGATATTAAAACTTTATTATACAGTTATCAATATGATATGCAAAAGATTATTAACTTAATGTATAATAGTTATATATAATCATTATACATAAGGAGATGTTTATGAGTAAAAACAAAAAGATAATGTCATGGATAATGCTATTAATATGGATGAGCATAATATTTTACATGTCACATCAGCCAGGAGATATTTCTAGTGGTCAAAGTGATTTGGTTGTAAAAGCACTTAATTTTATAGGAATAGAATTAAATGAATATTTTGGTGAGCTTACTACCCTTATAGTTAGAAAAGTCGCTCACTTTTCTGAATATCTAATACTATTTTTATTAGCTTGTAATGTTAGCAAATTCTATATTAAAAATAAGAAGAATATGATATATTCAATTGTATTTGTGTTTTTATATGCATGTACTGATGAAATACATCAATATTTCATTCCTGGAAGGAGTATGTCATTTAAAGATGTATTAATAGACACATCTGGAGCCATTATTGGATATTTAGTAATAAAAGCAATTAAGATTAAAAAAGATTGAGTTAGGATATTCAGCAATGGATGTCCTTTTTTGTTTGAAATGATTAATAGTTACTTGTGGAATAATATATGGGTTTTTAAAGCAAAAAGTAAAGAAATTATAACAACTTTTAAATTTATAGTTATAAATTTAGTTACTCTTTTTATAAATAATATACTTCGATTAATATTAGTAGATAATTTAAATTTCAATGCCTCTCTTTCTCAAATAGTATCCATAATATTTACTATGAGTATAAACTTTCTAGGAAATAAATTATGAACATTTAAAAAGGAAAATATTTAAATAAATATTTATTTAAATATGATTATATACAAATAGATATGTTAAAAATTAAGATGACAGTAGTGTAGCTATAATATCTAGATAGATACGCTTTTTGTACTTATTTTTATAATTACTGAATAAAGATAAATATAAGATAGAACAAGGATTAATAATCTGAATATTCTGGAAAATAAAAAAAGTTTATGTTATTCTATAATTAATAAAATAGATTAAAACCTGCACTTAAGATGGATTTATTAAAAATATAACCACAGATTTAAAATTTATAAACATAAGAATTTTCCAATAATGCTAATTGAAAAAATTATTTAGATTTTAAATGAAAGGTAGGTGAATCATAATATTTAATCAAATATTATGAAGTAGTATGAAAAATTACACAATAAAAAATTTAAGAAATATTGGTCTCATTGGCCATGGAGCATCAGGAAAAACTTCACTGGTAGAAGCATTACTATTTAATACAGGAAATACTGATAGGTTAGGGAAAATAGAAGATGGAACAACAGTAACAGATTTCGATCAGGAAGAAAAAAAGAGAGGGATTTCTCTTTCAGTTTCTATAGCTCCAATAGAAGTAAATGAAACAAAAATAAATTTAGTAGATATACCTGGTTATTTTGACTTTTATGGAGAGCTAATACAAGGTATGAGAGCTGTAGATGTAGCAACTATAGTTGTATGTGGAGTATCAGGGGTTCAGGTTGGAACTGAAAAGGCATGGGATTATTGTAATAAGATAAAGTTACCAAGAACATTTTTCATAAATAAATTGGATAGAGAAAACTCAGATTTTGATAAAACATTAGCTCAGTTAAAAAAGAAGTTTGGAATAAGTGTTGTTCCAATTCAATATCCATTAGGATCGGAAGATAATTTTAGAGGCGTGATTAATGTTATATCAAGAAGAGTTAGAATTCATGATGCAAAAACCAATAAAATTCAAGAAATGGAAGTTCCAGAAGAGCTTATAGAAAAAATAGATGAATGTAAGAGAATGATTATGGAAGCAGTAGCAGAGACTAATGAAGAGCTACTAGATAAATATTTCAGTGAAGGGGAACTAAGTGATGAAGAGATTTATAATGGGCTTATAGAAGGCTGCGCTAATGGAGAAATAGCACCAGTTATGTGTGGAAGTGCTTCAAAGGTTATAGGAATGAAATGTTTTTTAGAGGATGTAGTAGAATGTTTTCCATCACCTAAATATTCAATTCCCCAAAAAGCAGTATCAATGCAAAATGGTGAAGAGGTTTTCATAAAATTAGATGAAGATAAGCCATTTTCTGCATTAGTATTCAAAACTATAGCGGATCCATTTGTTGGTAAAATATCTTTATTTAGAGTTATAACAGGAAAATTATCTAATGAAATTAATGTTATAAATAGCAATAAAGATAAACCAGAAAAGTTGGCAAATATATTCTTCATGAAGGGAAAAAACCAAATATCGACAAGAGAAGTTGTAGCAGGAGATATAGCTGCTGTTGCTAAGTTACAGTACACGGAAACAGGAGATACTTTATGTGATATAAACAATAAAATTATATATGATAAAATGAATTTCTCCAAACCATCTATGTCAATGGCAGTACTACCAAAATCCAAAGGTGATGAAGATAAAATATCTAGTTCACTTCAAAGATTATTAGAAGAAGACCCTACATTTACAATTTCAAGAGATACAGAAAATGCAGAAACGATAATATCTGGTATTGGAGAAACTCATTTGGATGTCATAGCAAGTAAATTGAAAAATAAGTTTGGAGCTGAAGTGGTTTTAAGGCTTCCTAAGATACCATATAGAGAAACTATAAAGGGAATTGCAGATGTTCAAGGTAAACATAAAAAGCAATCTGGAGGACATGGACAATATGGAGATGTAAAAATAAAATTTGAACCAAGAAAAGACGGAGGAAGTGAATTAGAATTTGTAGATAACGTAGTAGGTGGAGTTGTTCCAAGAAACTTTATACCAGCAGTAGAAAAAGGTCTTAGAGAATGTATAGAAAAAGGGGTTTTAGCAGGATATCCTGTTGTTGGATTAAAAGCAACATTACATGATGGTTCATACCATCCAGTAGATTCATCTGAAATGGCTTTTAAAATGGCAACATCTATTGCATATAAAAAGGGATTAGAACAAGCAAAGTCAATTTTATTAGAACCGATTATGCATGTTGAAATATTCGTACCAGATGAATATATGGGAGATATAATAGGAGATGTTAATAAAAGAAGAGGTAGAGTTTTGGGCATGGAACCAGATGGGAACTTACAAAAAATCATTTCAGAAATACCTTTGTCAGAAATGTTTAAGTATCCTACTGATTTGCGTTCAATGACTCAAGCAAGAGGAAGCTTTACTAGTGAGCTTGAAAGATATGAAGAGGTTCCAGAATTAGAGGCTAAAAAAATAATAGAAGAAGTTAGAAAAAATTAACTATAGGCATAGTGAATAAATAAAGAATTATTAAGAAAAAATAATATAAAATAGATAGAAATGTTACGGAGCAAATCCTATACAAAAGATAAATATAGGAGGTACACTATGCCAGATTATAAAATGGATATAAATGGAGGGTTAGGACTTAGTGAATATAGTAATATATTTGACTACATGGGAGTTGTAGATAAAAATGATAATTTTACAATAACACTAGATAGCGTTGATAAAAACAATATAAAAATTATAACCTCTATGCTTAAGGATAGTAATTTTTCTATTTTAGAAGAAGGTATAAATCAAAGAGGTGAATATTATATTAACGCTAACAAATATAAGTAAATATAAGGCTATTAATCTATGGATTAGTAGCCTTTAATAATTTATGGTAAAATATTTATATGAAATTAAGTATTGAATAGGAGGATAAAGTGAGGAAATGAAAGCAGAAATAATAGCTATAGGTACAGAAATATTATTAGGAGATATAGTTAATACAAATACACAATTTTTGGCTAAAGAATTAGCAACTTTAGGGATAGATGTATATCATCAAAGTACAGTTGGTGATAATGAAGATAGAATTCTTAATTCATTTAGAGAGGCTTTTGATAGATGTGATTTAGTTATTACTACAGGTGGGCTAGGACCAACTCAAGATGATTTAACAAAAGAGTTGGGAGCTAAATTTTTTAATAAGAAATTAATACTTCATGAACCATCTTTAGAATGGATAAAAGCATATTTAGATATGAAAGATGAAGCTGTAGTAGAAGCTAATAAAAAGCAAGCATATTTTCCAGAAGGATCTATAATCTTACCTAATCCTAATGGTACAGCTCCAGGATCTATTATATCAGTAAATGATAAGATTCTAATAATACTACCTGGACCACCAAGAGAAATGGAACCTATGTTTAATAATCATGTAGTAAAATATTTAGAAAATATAACTGGTGAAGTTATAAAATCTAAAACTCTAAGATTATTTGGAATAGGTGAAAGCTTAATGGCTCAGAGATTGAGTAATTTAATAGAAAATAGTACAAATCCCACAGTGGCTCCTTATGCTAAAGATGTTGATGTTACCTTAAGAATAACAGCAAAAGGAAGTAGTGAAGATGAATGCAATAATTTAATAAATCCCATATGTACTGAAATAAAAGAAAATCTATGTGAATATATATATGGAGAAGATGATGAATCATTAGAATTTGTTGTTTCTAAAATGTTATGTGATAGAAAATTAAGTATTTCTACTATTGAGTCATGTACAGGTGGAATGGTGGCAGCAAGTTTAATATCATATCCAGGAATATCAGATGTATTTAAAGAAGGAGCAATAACTTATTCAAATGAATCAAAGATTAAAAGAGCAGGAGTTAAAAAAGAAACATTGGATAAGTATGGTGCGGTGAGTGATGAAGTTGCAAGAGAAATGGCAGAAGGTATTGCTAAAGCAACCAACACTGATATAGCAATATCAACTACAGGCATAGCAGGTCCAGGTGGTGGAACAAATGAAAAGCCTATTGGATTAGTTTATATAGGAATATTTATAAAAGGTAATATTATAGTAAAGAAATTTAATTTTACAGGAAATAGAGAGCGTATAAGAAAAAAAACTACAATGAATGCATTAAATATTTTAAGAAAAGAAATTTTAAAATTAACTAAATAAGGGGAATAAAATAATCCCCTTAGATACATTTAAGTAAGAAAGGAGATTATTTTTGTATATAAATAAAATGGGGGAGAGGCGATTAACTGTGGAAGCCTTCTCGCTTCATTATAATTATGTCCCTTAAGATATAAACTTATACATTAATATTTATAATAAACGTAAATAATAAGATATATATAATTTATCATAAAGATTTAATATGACAGTATACTTATATATCTTAAATAATTACTAATTAAATACTATAAACAAGGAGATAAATATGAAAAAAATTTTTAAGGTAAATTTATATTTTTTAGTCATACTAATAATAGAAATATTGGCTCCACTACTTTTAAGGCCTTTTTATATTAAAATTGGATTATTAGATACAAGGCTAATACTTCTTTTTAATCATATAATACTATTCTTATTACCGGCAATAATATATTTATTATTAACAAAATCATCATTTAAAGAGACTTTAAAGCTTAATAAGTTAGAGCTGAAAAATATTTTATTAATTATATTATTAGCATTCATAGTTCAACCTATAATGACGTTTTTTTCGCTAATTTCTACGTTTTTCTTTAATAACGAAATTGGCGCATTCATTACAGAAATAACATCAACACCATATATATTATTATTGGCACTTGTTGCACTTTTACCTGCGATAACTGAAGAAATTACAATAAGAGGAATAGTGCTTTCTGGATATGATGATAAGAACAAGTATGTTGCAGCAATAATAACAGGTTTATTTTTTGGAATTTTACACTTAGATCCACAACAGTTTTTATATGCTACAGTATTAGGATTTATAATGGCATTAGCTGTAAGAATAACTAACAGTATATTTGCATCTATGATAATACATTTCATAGTCAACGGTACATCAGTAACTATGACAAAGATAGCTAATTATGTTACAAAGGCATTATCAGTTAGTAATGAAACTACAGAACTTACATTAAAAAATATTTCATACTCAGAAAAAATAACATTGATAATAATATATGGATCTATAGCTATAATTTTTGCAGCTATTTCATTCGCAATAATATATGCATTGGAAAAGATAAATAGCAAGAAAAAAGTGGAAGATGTGGGGATTTCTACAGTAGCATGTAACAATAAGAATGAAAGAATAATAAATATCCCATTTATTCTTTCAATAATATTATATATAGTTATTATGATTAGAACTGTCTAAGATATAATAAAAATGAATCTATAAAAATATATACTTTTTTACGAATTTATATTTTATAGATTCATTTTATACATTTAGTTAGATTTAATTAAAGAAGAGGACTCACTATAGAATATAGAAATATCTTTGGAATTAATCCATCCTCTACAATTTATACAATTGTCTATTGGTAAGTTTACATAATACCAAGTTTGGTTATTTATTTCAGCTGAATCTAATATTATAACTTCCATACGAATATTAGTTTTTCTAAGTATTTGAGACGAATCTAAAGGTGCTATATACAACTTAGAATCAGTAGCGATTATTCCACTTTTATAAGAGGGATTAATAAACCTTATGGATAAATTAGTCTCAGGTCTTTTAAAAGTATCATATTTATTTCTTATAATGTTATATTGATTTGAAGTTATCATTAATTGTTTTTTTATTAAAGCTAGTTTTCTATCATAATAAAGATAAGTAGCTACTAATAATATTATAAGTAAGATAAATAATATATATTTCATGGTACACTCCTAGTAATACTATAATTTATTATATTTATACAAATTTATAAAAATAACTTAAATCATTAAATATATTAGTTATAAAATTTATAAAATAAAATTACTAAAAACGTTGACATATTATAAAAAATTTTATAAAATATAAATCGTTAAGGCTCGATAGCTCAGTCGGTAGAGCAGAGGACTGAAAATCCTCGTGTCCCTGGTTCGATTCCTGGTCGAGCCACCAGGAAAACTAACTAATTTTACTTAGTTAGTTTTTTTTATGTAAAAATATGTTCATATAAAATTAACTATCATTTCTAAATAAATTAAAATACAAAAAGTAAAAAAATGATTTTAAAAACGAAATAAAAAAGTATATGATACCTCTTTACAAGTTAATCATAATGATGTAAAATATTACTATAATTAATTTTACTTTAAGTTTTAGTTAAGAAATATTTAAGAAGTAAGCATTAAAATAGAAATAACAGATATTTTAAATGTATTATTCAACTTAAATAAGTTTATTAAGTATTTTACTTTAAATTAGAAGACTATTAATTACAATATTAATATTTAAAACAAGAAATTCAATTAAGAGAGGTGTTTAGTTTGGAAAAGTTAATTTTATCTGATGAAGATTATGATTATTTAGCAAAGGGTATAGCAATAGGTGCTGGGATAGGTATATTCCTAGGAATTTTTATAGACAATATAATATTAACATTTTCGGCAGGCACTGTAATAGGAATAATATTTTCAATAGGATATTCATTTTATAAAAAAAACAAAAATAAAAATAAGTAAAAAAGGCATAAAATATTATGCCTTTTTTATTTAAATATTTTCTATTTGCCAATTTATAGGTGAGATGTTAATTGACTTTAAAAATTCATTTGTTTTAGAAAATGGTTTACTTCCCAAAAAACCTCTAAAGGCAGATAATGGACTAGGGTGGGGAGAAGTAATTATAAAATGATGTCTGTTTGTTATAAGATTCTTTTTAATTATTGCAGGGTTTCCCCATAAAATAAACACTATAGGCTCTTTTCTTTCATTAAGTAATGATATAATCTTATCAGTTAGTATTTCCCATCCAATATTCTTATGAGAATTAGCCTCATGAGCCCTAACTGTTAAAACCGTGTTTAATAGTAAAACTCCTTGATCAGCCCAATTTTTTAAAAATCCATTATTAGGTATGTAACAACCTAAATCATCGTTAAGTTCTTTGTAGATATTCATTAATGACGGTGGAATTTTAACTCCCTTATTAACAGAAAAAGATAAACCGTGTGCTTGGTTTGGACCATGATACGGATCTTGACCTAGAATAACAACTTTAACATCTTTAAAAGCTGTAAAATTTAATGCGTTAAAAATATTATGCATATCAGGATAGATAGTTTTTGTTTTATATTCTGATACTAAAAATTTTCTGAGGTTTTGATAATAGTCTTTATCAAACTCATCTTGTAATAATTCTTGCCAATCATTATTTAATATTTTTTTCAAAAAAATCACCTCCATATAAATAATTATATATATTATTACGTATTAAACAAAGAAAAATACTATATGTTATGAGAATCTTCGACAAAAACGCTACCTAGAATATCTTTATAAGTAATTTGTAATAAATAAAAGGATAATAAAGAAAATAAGGTATAAGTATGAATAAAATAGGTAAATATAGAAATACTAAACAAAAATAACGTGATACTATGTAACTCGTCACTTATGAAATAGATAAGTTAAACAGTTGATTAAAAAAAGTTAAAAAGATTGTTGACAAGGAAATATATAAGTGATAAGATAATGAAGTCGCTTAAGGGCGATGAAGAAAATGGTCTTTGAAAATTGAACAGAAAATAAGTTAAGTAAAATAAACCAGCAATTCTTTTAGAAGTCTTAA